>JAUSPL010000648.1 GCA_030656535.1 Gemmobacter sp. | reverse complement strand
CAGCACTCGACCGCTTTGGCACCATGTCATATGGTCAGGTCGCCTCGGCCGCCTTGCGGTTTGCGCGCGACGGCTTTGCGATGCCATCGCTGATGCACGCGATCATCGATCAATATGCTGATGAATATCGCGCCTACCCGTCCAACGCAGAGATCTATCTGCCGGGGGGCAAGGTTCCGGCGATCGGCGACCGATTTGTGCAGTCCGACCTTGCCAGCGTCATTCAGTACATGATCGATGAGGAAAAAAGCGCGCGTGTGACGGGTGACCGCGCCGCTGGCCTGCAGGCTGCGCGCGACGCCTTTTATCGTGGCGATATTGCAGCCAGGATGGTGCGCTATCACGAGGAAAATGGGGGCTGGCTGTCCATGGCTGACCTGAGCAAGTATCAGGTTGAAATCGAGCAGATCAAACCGACCCTGTTTGGCGACATCGAAGTGCTGACCTGCGGTCCCTGGTGCCAGGGGCCGATACTGGCGCAGACACTGGGGATGCTCAATGGGCGCGACCTTGCTGCGCTGGGGCACAATTCGGTCGACTATATCCACCTTCTTGTCGAAACGATGAAGCTTGCCTACGCCGACCGGCACGCCCATGTCGGCGACCCGCTGTTCAACGATGTCCCCTACCCAGCAATGATAGCGCCTGAATACCTGGCAGACCGGGCGCGAAACGTCTGCATGACGCAAGCCGCGCCCGGCATGCCTGAACCGGGCAATCCGCGCGGCTTTGGCGCACCGCCGCCGCAACCCGCAAAGACGTCTGACAGCATCGAGCATCTGGACACGTCGTACATCTGTGTGGTTGACCGCGATGGCAACGCGTTCTCGGCCACACCCAGCGACGGGTCGTCGACCGCGCCGGTCATTCCCGGTCTTGGGTTTGTACCGTCGTCTCGGGGGGTGCAGTCATGGACAGAAGCAGACGCGCCTGCGGTGGTTGGCCGCGGTCGCCGCCCGAGGCTGACGCCCAACCCGGCCATTTTGCACCGACCCGGCGGCTTTGTGCAGCCGATCGGGTCACCGGGCAACGATGTGCAGCCGCAGGCCATGCTTCAGGTCCTGCTGAACATCCACGTGTTCGGCATGACCCCGCAAGAGGCGGTCGAGGCGCCCCGGTTCGCGACCTTCAGCTATCCGCGTTCGTCCTATCCACATTCCTACGACCCCGGACTTGTCAAGCTTGAGGCACGTATCGATCAAACCGTCGCCGCCGGTCTTGGCAAACTTGGCCATGACGTCAAGTCCTGGCCGGATTGGGAATGGACCGCCGGTGCCGTCTGTACGATCGTTGCGGACCAGAAACGAGGCCTTCACGAGGCAGGCGCAGACCCGCGGCGTCCAACCGCCGCTCTCGCCTGGTGATACCGGCCCGGCCGCCAGAGCTGCCCTGTGCGGTGGGATCAGGCTTGAATATATGACACAGAAGGAAAACCTTATGATTGAACGGATCGAACAAACCAAAATCATGCACCGGATCGTAAAGGCCAACGGCATGGTGTTTCTGGGCGGGCTGGTCGCCGACGACTTTGACCTTGATATGGCAGGTCAGACCCGCCAGATCTGCGCCAAGATTGACGCCTTGCTGGCCCAGGCCGGTTCGTCCAAGGAAAAGATCGTATCGGCGCAACTGTTCGTGGTCGATATGGCCGCCAAGGATCAGATGAACCTGGCCTGGACCGAATGGCTGGCGCCGGAACACCTGCCAGCCCGTGCAACCATCGGGGTTGCCTCGCTGGGCGCCCCACTTGTCAAGATCGAGGCAGTGATCACTGCCATGACCTGAAGAACAGGTCAGCCCATACGGGCTGACATCGCCTGCGGCACCCTCTCCGGTGATGGCTGCAATGTCGTCCATTTGACGCTGTTGCGTGGCAGTCACCGGATAAGTGGCACGATCAGGATACAAGAGCCTGAAAGGGTGGACGCGCCAAAATCATGTGTCATCAGCGGTTTCGGTCCGGAAATGTAAGGCGAACCAGCGCCAGAGAACCGCAGGTTTACGCTGCCATCCCAAGCTGCGCGCCGGACGTGTGTTGTGTCCGTATTGCTTTGGCGAGGTCGCGAATTTTGTTGATCCTTCTTTGAAAGTCACATGAATTCAGTGGCTCCGGGGCCATGAAAGTATCTGGACCAGCCAATTGTATATCCTGAATACGACTTGCCAAGCATCCCTCAACTACATTTGTGAAGGCACACCCATGGCGCAGGCCTACGGCACTGATCGAGATCAATGAGTGGCGGTGCTTATTCCTATATGGTTGCGTAATGAGCTTCGACAGAAGTTCGATGGTGCGGCGGTGGTCCGAGCGCTTCGGCGCTGGCCAGTTTGGACACGCTTTTTGTCCTGGGCGCAGACGCGATGCTCAAGCGGTATTGGCAGGACAGGGAACCAACGCGCCAGACAGTCGTTTAGTATGTATACGCCCCACGTGTCAGCACTGAAACGGAAAGGACGGACCATGACGAAACGAGTAGAATCGCATGACGGTCATCGCGAGACCGACGACATCCTCGGAGCCAAAGGCCAGATTTCGCAAAGTGGTCGCGACGGTGGGCGTCTTGCCCGCGATATAGGCACCCAGGACGAGTTGAAACGCGCGGTTGAACGCCCAGCGGGGGCCACGCGAGTCAAGAAGGCCGACGAGAAAGAGAGTGGGTCCTGACATGGCCAAGCTCAAAGATGGCACTTGGGTTCTTGTGGCCGACAGTGAGAAGGCCTTGATCCTTGCGAACCGAGGCAGTGGCAATCCGCCCGACCTGCGCGTGCTGCGCAAGACCGAGCAAGACAACCCGCCCGACCGCGAGCAAGGCACCGACCAGCCGGGCCGCACGCAATCCAGCCACGGCCCCGGAAGCAGCGCTTATGACGAGACAGACTGGCATGAACTGGGCAAGGAGCGTTTCGCGGGCGAACTTGCTGACCTGCTTTACAAGCACGCCCACGCATCAAGCTATGAGGACATTGTGTTGATCGCAGCACCGGACGTTCTGGGGAACCTGCGCAAGGCGCTCCACAAAGAGGTGATTGCCCGTGTGGTGGCTGAAATTCCCAAGGGTTTGACGCAACTCCCTCTCGATCAACTGGAAAAACGGCTGCTGAAAGATCTGGAAGACGCGGGCTGACGCAGGGGCAGAAATGGCCCTGCGGACTCTGAGCCCTTGACCATGGGAATCTGGTGGCTGGACGGCCTCATGCTGTGCGGCCTCAGACGCGGCAAGGCGGGTCGCAGCACCCATACGACTGCTTTTCAGCCGGCTGCGGCCAGTCGAGAACCGATCGGCACATGGTCGGTGGGTTTCAATTCACCCCAAAACATAAGGAACGCGATATGCCCGGTCCCCTTCGAAGTTTCATGATCGTTCTATGGGTTTTTTGCCTGGCTGGCGCCGCCCTTGTGGCGCTTATGACCATTGGCGACGTTTCAGTTTGGTCTTTCGTCGGTTCGGGCATCTTCGGTTTGCTTTTCGGCATTCCGGCAGGGCTTTGGACTGCGCGGGCGATCAAACGTGACGATCCGAACTGGCCGCGTCGCAAACGCTGGTTCCCGCAGAAATAGACGGCAGGTGTCGGGTCAGTCTGACGCATACCCCGTCCCATGGATCGCCTCAAACGGCTGACAGACGACGTGGCCAATGACCGGGACGCACCCGATTGACGACGCTGCCCCGGGTCCGACCTTGATGCGGGACCTTCCTGGATGGGCAGCGTGCCCCTTAGACCAGAGCATCATGGCCAATTGCCTTGCAATCGGACATATCTGATCCACCGTGACCGGCTACGCCTTTGGCGACGTCGCGCAGCGCACTGCGAAGGCCCTCCTCCAGAACAGGATGGTAGAAGGGTGCGGCCAGCATGTCGGCCACCGTCATCCGGGCCTCTACTGCCAATGCCAGCAGATGGGCCAGATGTTCGGCGGCAGGGACGCACATTTCGGCGGCCAATACGCGCCCGGTTTCACGCTCGGCATGGACGCGGAGCACGCCCGCGGCTGTCTGGGCCATGCGAGCCCGCGCCTGTTTCGAAAAATCAGCACTGCCCGAGACGATGCGGGTTTCGTCAAGGTCCGACAGCGATGGCCCGACCCGCGCGACCTGCGGCGACGAGAAGACAATGGAAAGCGGCGTTCTTCGGCACAGCCCGGTGCCCGTGGCGTCCGGCGCGGCCAAGCGACCGGCAATATGTCCCTCGTCGGCGGTCTCGTGCAAAAGCGGGCGATAGCCATTTGCGTCACCAATCAGGAATACCGGCAGATCGCCGATACGAAGCGTGGCAGGGTTGATCGCGGGCATCCCCTTGTCGTCCAGCGGCACGCCCAACGAGTCCAACCCCAGACCGTCGATATTTGGCCGTCGCCCCACCGCAGCCAACACGGCATCGGCAGTGAAACTGCCACTTGCCCCGGTCACACGGATCGCGCCGCCCGCGTCTTCCAGCTTGGCTGGGGCCCCCAAATGCAAGGCCATCTCGGCCTCGACCAGCGGTCGGAAGGCTGCCAGCACCGCGCTGTCGTCGATGCCTGCCAGCCCCTCGGCGGTGTCGAAGCCTGCGACATCCAGCCCAAGTCGGGCAAGGGCCTGCGCAATCTCGACCCCGATCGCGCCCATGCCGATCACAGCGATGCTGCGCGGCAGGTCGGCTTGCTCAAACAGGCTGTCGGTGGTCAGAATGCGCTCGCCAAAGGCACGCCAAGGAGCGGGTACGACGGGGCGGCTGCCCGGTGCCAGGATGATGGCGCGGGCGCTGATTACAACGCCGCCCACATCCAGACGGCCGGGGCCAAGCAGGCGCGCGCGGCCCGAAACGGCACGCTTGCCCAGTTTTTCCGGCACCGTCCTTGGCCCCTTGACGAACCCGTCGCGCATCTTGCGGACCCTTGCAAGGATCGCGGGAATGTCGGCGCGCACGGCCTCGGCGCCGCGGATGCCGAATTCGGCAAAGTCATTGCGACGGTGAAAGGCATTGGCCGCCTCGATCAGCGCCTTTGACGGCATGCACCCCACGGCCGCACAGGTGGTGCCCCAGTCGCCGTCATTCACCAGCAGGAAATCCTCGGTATAGCGACGCACTTCTCGCAGGGCGGACAGGCCTGCGGTACCCGACCCGACGATCACGGTATCGACCTTCATGCGCCGATCCCCGCATAGATGACGTATTCGGCACCCGGCTTGCGTTCAACAAAGCTGTCGGTGGCGAAAAGCCTGACCATCCGCGACCTGGTGCGCAGGACGCTGTGAAAGCTATCTGGGGCGGCGGTGCTGACGCCGCCGTTCACCACCTTTCGCAGGGACCAGCCGGTCCTGGCCCCGCCAATGCCAGCGATGAAGGTCAGCAACCTGTCGCGCCCTTCATGGACCCCGGCGCCTGTCTTGCCGCCGTCGCGGACCGCCATCAGTCCCGGCTGCGTCTTGTCGCCGGTCCAAGGTCCCTTGCGGAATTTGTCGTTCTTCCAGCTATGATCGACGGCAGGTCGCGCGAATTCTTGCGTTTTGGACATCTGAAGGCTCCTCGCGGCATGGGTCTTTGCCACTCACCCTGTAGTCTGCATGGTTTTCAGGCAGCGAACAAATGGATATTGGTTGACCGGCATGCTGTCTGGCAAACACTTGTGTCACGAAATCTTCGGGCTTGCACAGCCGATCCGCCCCCTCCCTTATGTCTTCGTCGGGTCATTTTGCCTGTTCCTGCAGTCAGGCCCTATGCCATTCTGCGGGGGCTGCGATCTGTCTGGCGGGCAAGGGGGCGGACTTATGGCAGGCCAAGATCAGGCCGGGGGCGATGACACTGGCCTTCCGTCGGTCATTAACTCAAGGTGGCCATCCCCAGTCAGGGAAACAGCCGAAATCATGTTCGCACCCATAGTCAAACGGTCCGGCACCAAGGTTGTTGATCCTTCCCAAATGAAGTTCACCGTTGGAAAGTCCGACCCACCATGAGTGATCCCTACAAGGCAGCCTTCGCGAAGATCACCGGAACGGATGTCGATGATCAGCACCCGGGCGAGGCGCGCAATGGCATGGTTCATATCGTCTCGCTGATCTTGACCAAGACGGCGGACGCTCTGATCGACCCAAAGCTGGTGCTGTCGTGGCTGCTGACCGCGCTTGCGGCACCAAGTGCCATGGTCGGCATGCTTGTGCCGGTCCGTGAGGCAGGTGCGCTGCTTCCGCAGCTTGCATTTGCGCGCAAGGTCGAAGCCAGCCCAGAGCGCAAGCGGTTCTGGGCCTTGGGAAGCGCGGTGCAGGGCTTGGCGGCGCTTGGCATCGCTGCGGCGGCGCTTCTTATGACCGGCACCTCGGCGGGCGGAGTGATTTTGGTCTGCCTCGCGGTTCTGGCGGTGGCGCGCGCGGCCTCGTCCGTCAGCTACAAGGATGCGCTGGCACGCACCATCGCCAAGCGGCGACGCGGCGCGATCATGGGTCTGGCGGCATCCGTCGCTGCGTTTTGTGTCTTTGGTGTCGGCGTCGTGATGTCGACCGGGCTTTTCGAAGTCGCTGTCGCGCCGCTTGCGGGCATCATCGCCGTGGCGGGGGCGGCATTTCTGCTGGCGTCGCTGATCTTCATGACCTTGCGCGAGCCGCACACGCCCGCCACAGCCACAGACGACAACGGCTCGCTGACAGCACTCATCCAGCCGATGGTGACCGACCCGCAACTGCGCCTGTTCGTGGCCTCACGTGTGGCACTGGCCGTCACGGCGTTGGCACCACCCTTCATCATCATGCTGTCAGCCGCTTCGGGGCGCAGCGCGCTCGACGGTCTTGGGCCTTTGGTGATGGCATCGACGGCGGCCTCTGTGCTGGCATCCTACTTGTGGGGCCGCCTGTCAGACCAGTCCAGCCGTCAGACCCTGATGGCGGCGGGCGCGCTGGGGTCGGCGGTTTTCGCCGTGATTGGCATTCTGGGACTTGTGTTTGGCGGGCTGGGCGGAACCGTCGGCACCGCTGCTGCGATTTTTGCAGCACAGATTGCCTACGAAGGCGTGCGCGCCGGACGCAAGCTGCATCTGACCGACATGGCCGAGGATGCGTTCCGTGCCCGCTACACCGCGCTGTCCAACACGCTGATCGGTCTGGCGCTGCTTGGGGGCGGTCTTTTCGGCCTTGCGGCAGATCGGTTCGGTCCTGCCCCGGTCCTGCTGGCCTTTGCGGTCCTTGCGGCGCTGGGGGCGGTGCTGGCGCGCGGTCTTGACGAGGTGCAGAAGACCTGAACCGGCCTCTGGCACCTCGGATCTCCTCGCGCACCGGCGCAAATGTCAGCGCAGCGAAGAGGCTGGTCCCGCCCAACACGTTCCCGGCAAGACCCTGTGCCTTGGCCGGCCCCTCGTACTGCGTTTGCGGCCCCGGCCCCGGTACATCGCCCCCATGCCGCACACCTCGCGTGGCCGCCGACGCAAAAGCCGCAATGGTCGTCCTGTGCATTGGACGCCGAAATGTTCTGCGTCTGATGGCGCAGGCGCAGAAGGTGGTCAAGGCCTCAGCCGTCGATCTGCAACTGGACCCAACATCGAAGGGCTTGTTGTTCCGCAAGCTGGACCACGCCAAAGGCGCGAACGTGTGGTCAATGCGAGTGAATGCGGACATCCGGATCATCGTCTTGCGGCGGCGCACACACAGCCGCACCTCGCGGCAGATGCGGAACAGGCGCTTGTGATTGACCTCGCGGCCTTCACGCCGCAGGACCACGTGCGGCCGCCGCCTTGCGGTGATTGCAAGCAATCGCCTGACCGCCAACGGATAGCCGAACCGGCGGCGGACTCGGTCCAGTTTTCTCAGCCGTTCCCCGTAGCACGGGGGTCATCTTGCCGAACCGCCCCGTATCGCATAGTCATCCTGCAACAGCCGATGATCCGGCACGCCCGCCGTTCGCTTATCCCGTGATCCTCCACAAGATGCGCGACTGCTTGCCGCTGCGCGGCCGGCGCTACTATTTTTTCCGAGCAGATATTTCAAAGCCGGATTGCCCAGCATGGCGTTAGCGCGGCACGTCTTCAGCTTGCCGTCCTCGCCCTCGTTTCCCTTAAGCCGTCTCGCCTTACCGACATCCATGCCGCCACAGCTCGCCCGCCCTGTAATGGGATGGACATCTTTCCCTCTGGCACCCACGCTGGGGCGGACCTGGATGCCGTTGTCGGTGAGAACCCGTATGAACCTGATACGGCACGGCACCAATCATGCGACGCAAGAACCCCCATGTAGTCGTTTTGCCAGCCGTTTCAATGAATTGGGTGACAGCGCACGTGGCACTCCGGTCGATGCCCAAGAAGAGCGCGCTTGCAGTCGGGGGCCTGCCATTCAGCGATGTCCCCTCTCGTGGTTTGCGGGTAACGGATGTGACAGAACCCGATGGGGCAGCGTTTGGACTTCTGGTGCTTGGGGCTTGTCGCCGGCGACATCCGGCAGGCGCGAGATGCCCAGCCGTTGGGCGGGGCGGGGCGTGTCATGGGTTGGTGATCCGCACCAATGTGGCCAGGCGCGCGCGCGCGGCACCGCTGTCGATGCTGTCACGCGCCAGGGCCACGCCTTGCTTCAGGTCGGCCACCCGGTCGGCCACCACCAGCGCGGCCGCCGCATTCAGCAATACGGCGTCCCTGTAGGCCCCCGGCGCACCGTCCAGCAGCGCGCGCAAGGCCCCTGCGTTTTCCGCAGGGGTGCCGCCCATGATGGTTTCGAACGGATGCCACGGCAGACCCGCGTCATCGGGCGACACCCCGAATTCGCGGATCATGCCGCCTTCCAATGCCGCGACCTGCGACGATGCCGAAATCGACAGCTCGTCCGTGCCGTCGCCGCCGTGCACGATCCATGCCTTTTCCGCGCCAAGTGCTGCCAGTGTTTCGGCCATCGGGCGGATCAGGCTGGCGGCAAACGCGCCCGACAGTTGGCGTTTGACCCCGGCGGGGTTGGTCAGCGGCCCCAGGATGTTGAAGATGGTCCGGGTTCCCAACTCCATCCGCACCGGCGCGACATGGCGGGTGGCCGGGTGATGCATCGGGGCCATCATGAAGCCGATCCCGGCCTCGGCCAGACATTGCTCGACGACATCGGGCCCGATCATCACGTTCAGCCCCAGTTCGGTCAGCGCATCTGCCGCCCCCGATTTCGACGACAGGTTGCGGTTGCCATGTTTGGCCACGACAACGCCGGCCCCCGCCACCACAAGCGCCGCAGCGGTTGAAATGTTCAGCGTGCCCTTGCCATCGCCGCCGGTCCCCACGATGTCGATGGCGCCCTCGGGCGCGCGGACCTTGTGGCATTTCGCGCGCATGACGGTGGCGGCGGCGGCGTATTCATCCACCGTTTCGCCGCGTGTGCGCAGGGCCATCAGAAACCCGCCCATCTGGGCCGGCGTCGCTTCGCCGTCAAACAGGATGGTAAAGGCCTTGTCAGCCTCGGCCCGGGTCAGCGGGCGTTCACAGGCAATGGCGATCAGGGGCTTCAGGGCAAGGCTCATGCGGCCACCGTTGCCCGGTCAAGGAAACCGCGCAGCACGGCGTGGCCGTGCTCGGACGCAATGGATTCAGGGTGGAACTGCACGCCTTCGATGGGCAGTGTCTTGTGGCGCAGGCCCATGATGGTGCCGTCGTCGGTCCAGGCGGTGACTTCCAGGCAGTCGGGTAGGGTGGCGCGGTCGACCACCAGCGAATGATAGCGCGTGGCAAGGAACGGGCTGGGCAGGCCCGTGAACATGCCAAGCCCGGCGTGGTGGATCTGGTCGGTCTTGCCGTGCACGATCCGGGCCGCACGCACGACCCGCCCGCCAAATGCCTGCCCGATGGTCTGATGCCCAAGGCACACCCCCAGCAGCGGCGTGCGGGTTTCGGCGGCGGCCAGCGTCAGGGCAAGGCAGATCCCGGCCTGATCGGGATCGCAGGGTCCGGGCGACAGGACAATGGCCGAGGGGTTCATCGCCATCGCCGTCTGCACATCCAGGGCGTCGTTGCGGCGCACGGTGACGTCGGCGCCCAACTCTCCCAGATAATGCACAAGGTTGAAGGTAAAGCTGTCATAATTGTCGATCAAAAGCAGCATGGCGGATACAACCGTTTGTTTTTGTTGTGCTTCCATGTTGGCGGTCCCGCCTGATACCTGCAAGGATACCCGTGACGGTTCAAGACAGTCCCTCGAACCCGCCCAAATGGTCGAAGCCTTCAGCCGTCTTATCGCCGATCCGACCAAAGGTGTAAACCGCGCGACGCAGCCGCAGCCGGCCCGCGCCACGTGGACGCAAGTCGGTGGTTGACCGGCGTTTGGTGTCTTGTCGGTTCGCGCTTGAAAATTCCGGCACCCAGACTTGCACATGCGCGCAGGGCGCCAGAGACGCGGTCCTTGTTGACGCCCATTCCCGCCAGAGCCACCGTGCGTATCCCGAACCGTGATTGGGGTGCCATGATCAGGTGTCTTGGCAAGGATCCTGATCGCGCGGAGAGCAGCACGCGACCGCACGTTTGCCGTCTTTCGTGCCGCGTCAGACGCGAACTTGCGCACAGCCCTGTGCCGGGCTTTCCCCATGCGACCGGCACCGCGCGGCCCTGTCGGAACCCGCCTTGGGACCAAAAGGCTGTCGGACCTTTGGTGGTCCACAGCCGACAGGCGGATGTCCGGCTGCCGGCTGTGGATTGACCTGAACGGGTTCAGAACACAAACAAATCGTCGGCTGTCAGCGCCAACCCGGGCGAAAGTGTGGCAAAGCGGATGCCGGCGGCACCGCCCACCCCATCGCTGTCATAATACACCCCGCCCGTATCGGTCTGAAAGATGATCCGGTCCGACGCCGTTTCAGCCAGTCCGCTTGTGTTGGCAACAAATGCGGTCGCCGCGAGGATGCCGCTGTCAAGTTCGGCAAAGATTGCGCTGTGCAGTCCGATCCGATCATCCTGGATGGCGAAGTCCGTGATCGTGTCGATGTTCGCGCCACCCAGGGCCGAGTTGAAGATGAATGTGTCGCTGCCACCACCGCCGGTCAACGTATCGGCCCCAAGGTCGCCGAACAACCAGTTGGCGCCAGCATCGCCGGTCAGGATATCGGCCCGGGATGAACCGAATATCCGTTCAAAGCCCGAAATCGTATCGCCGTCCGCGTCGCCGCCCGACACCACGCCGGTTTCCAGATTGACGCTGACCCCCGCCGCCGATCCGCGGTAGTCCAGCGTGTCGATCCCGGCCCCGCCGTCAAGGCTGTCGGCCCCCGCGCCACCGCGCAGCACATCGTTGCCGCCGCCGCCGATCAGGGTATCGGCGCCATCGCCGCCGAACAGCGCATTGTTGCCCCCATCGCCGGTCAGCATGTCGTCATGGGACGTCCCGAGGACCTGTTCAAAGCCCGAAATCGTATCGCCATCGGCGTCACCGCCCGACACCGCGCCGGTGCCCAGATCGACGCTGACCGCTGCCGCCGATCCTCGATAATCCAGCCGGTCCACCCCTTCGCCGCCATCAAGGATGTCGGCCCCTTCGCCGCCGCGCAGCACGTCGTTGCCGGCACTGCCGATCAACGTATCGTCATGGGATGACCCGAAGACCTGTTCAAAGTTCAGGATCGTGTCGCCCTCTGCGTCACCGCCCGACACCTGCCCGGTGCCCAGATTGACACTGACCCCTGCCGCCGATCCGCGATAATCCAGCGTGTCGAGTCCATCCTCGCCGTCCATGCTGTCGGCCCCTGCACCGCCGCGCAGCACGTCGT
>JAUSPL010000499.1 GCA_030656535.1 Gemmobacter sp. | reverse complement strand
TTGCGGATCCAGACCTGCAATGCTTGTGGGACGCACATCCTGTACCCGCGGCACCGTTGCATCTCGTGCGGATCGAACGATCTCGGCTGGACCGTCGCGAGCGGTCGCGGCGTGCTGCACACCTTCACCGTGGTTCGGGCCGTCCCGCCCGAGGGCTTTGAGGACGAACTGCCCTACGGGCTGGGTGTCGTGAAGCTTGAGGAGGGCGTGCAACTGATGGCCCGGCTGTGGCCGGCCGATGATGGCAGCGGCTGGGACAGCTATGCCTGCAATTCACCGGTCGTTTTTACCCCCAGCGATGCCGCCAGTGTCGAGAAAAGGCCCATAGCTTGGTTTGCGCCGGCGCCCGTCTGAACAGGCAGCGCCGCGATTTAGGAAGGGAATGTGGCAATGATGAAGGTCATCATCGCAGGCGCGGGCATGACCCGGTTCGGCAGGACACCGGGGGTCGGGCTTCGCGCGATGGCTACGGCTGCGGCCCATGAGGCCTTGGCGGATGCCGGTATCTCGGCGGCCGAGATCGACCGGACCTATTTTGGCAACGCTGCGGGGGCGACGGTCACGCGTCAGGACATGGTCCGCGGCCAGGTCGCCTTTCGTCACGACCTGCTGTCCTCGGCCCCGGTAATCAACATTGAGAACGCATGCGCCTCAGGCGGCAGCGCCGTCCTCCTTGCGGTCGAGGCCGTGGCGAGCGGCGCTGCCGAAGTGGTGCTCGCTGTCGGCGTCGAGCAGCTTTCGCATGTCGACCGTGGCCGGTCGGCGCAGGCGCTGCGTGGCTCGATGGATATCGAAGAGATCGGCGAAGAGGACCCCGCAACCTCGGTCCCCGGGCAATCGGCCCTGATGGCCTGCTACGCCGCCGAAGGGCAGGCCTACATGGAGGAATGGGGGGCCGAGCGGTCGGATTTCGCCCGCGTCGCGGTGAAGAACCGCCGCCATGCCGGGCTCAACCCGCGCGCGCAGTTCTCGTCGCCTCTGACGATCGACGAAGTCGTCAACGCCCGGATGATCGCAGAGCCGCTGACCTTGACCATGTGTTCGCCGCTGAGCGACGGGGCTGCGGCCATGATCGTTTGTTCGGAAGACTACGCGCGCCGTCATGGTCTGGGCGGTGTCCGCGTGCTGGCCAGCCATCTCGCCCCGGGCCGCGGCGCCGGATCGCAACCGCTGGGCGACGCCGCCCGCAAGGCTTATGCCACCGCGGGGCTGGGCCCGGCGGATCTGGACCTGCTGGAAGTGCACGACGCAGCCGCGCCAGCCGAACTGATCCAGTACGAGGAGTTGGGGCTTTGTGCCGCCGGCGGGGCGATTGGTCTGATCCGGGACGGCGCGACAGAGCTTGGCTCAAAGCGTCCGGTGAATGTCAGCGGCGGGCTGATGAGCCGGGGGCATCCCCTCGGAGCCACCGGCTGCGCGCAGATCTTCGAGCTTTACGAGCACCTGCGCGGTCGCGCCGGGGCACGGCAGGTCCAAGGTGCCCGGATCGGCATGGCCGCGAATGCGGGCGGCTGGGTCGCCGGCACCTATGCAGTGGGCGTCGCAACGATCCTGGGCACGATGTGAGGGCGTCATGACACCGGAAAACTTCGAGACTGTCATTCTGGATGCCCCCGTCGACGGGGTCGCAAGGCTCACCATGAATCGCCCCGAGCGCGGCAATGCGGTGGTGCCCGAACTGGTTCGCGACATGATGGCCGCGCTCAATGCCATCGATGCCGCGAACGACATCCGCGTTCTGGTCCTGACGGGTGCCGGACGGAATTTTTGCGCCGGGGCGGACCTGCCGGGGATGAAGGCGTATCTCGAGACAGAACTGCCGCGCCTCGAAGAACCCTATAACGCCCGTCTCCTGCATCCGCTCACTCAACGGCTGGCCATGCTGTCCTTGCCGACGCTGGCGGCTGTGAACGGCGCTGCAACCGCCGGGGGCTTCGATCTCAGCCTTGCGTGCGACCTGCGCATCGCCGGAGAGGGAAGTCGATTCGGCGAAACCTATATCGGCCTGGGCCTTGCGCCGGGGAATGGCGGCGCGTGGTTCCTGCCGCGGCTGGTCGGGGCAGGCGTGGCAGCGGAACTCGCGCTGACCGGAGAGATCATCGATGCCGGACGGGCGCAGGAGTTGGGGATCGTCAACCGCGTCGTTCCAGACGCCGAACTGATGACCGCCGCGCTGGATCTGGCCGCGAAGATCTCCGCCCGGCCCCGCAAGGCGTTGATGGCAACCAAACAATTGTTGCGCGCGAGTTGGCACAGCGACCTGCCCGGGGCGCTGGCAATGAGCTACTGGGTCACCTCGGCGCTGCAGCAGAGCCGCGATCTGCGCGAAGGCGTCAATGCCGCGATCGAACGGCGTACCCCCCAATACAACCAACCCGCGCCCGATGCCGCCCGGCCGCCGGAGCAGGCATAACGTTAGGAGATATCATGGATTTCCGTTTCACTCACGAACAGCAAATGTGGCGCGATACGCTCGACCGGTTCATGGAGAATGAGGTCGGCCGAGAATACACGCGGGAAAAGGAAGACGCCCGCGAATTCCCCGAAGAGGCCTATCGCAAGGTAGCGGAGCTGGGTTGGCTGGGGATCCTCGTGGCCGAGGAAGATGGCGGACTCGAGCTTGATCCGGTCATGTACGCGATTTTCGTCGAGACGATCTCGAAGTTCAGCCTCGATTTCACCGCCTGCTTCATTACGTCGATGTTTACTCTGCAGAACATTGCGACGAACGGCACGCCGGAGCAGAAAGCCAAGTATATCCCCGGATTCCTAACCGGCGACCTGCGATTCAGCATCTCGATCAGCGAACCCGAGGCTGGGTCCGATGCGGCAGCTGTCCGCACCAAGGCCGTTCGGGACGGCGACGACTGGGTGATCAACGGTAACAAGATCTGGTGTTCGGGCGCGCACCATCCGAACACCACGATTGTCCTGCTCGCCCGCACCGGCGATGATCGCTACGGCGGTCTGACCACAATCCTAGTTCCCAACGATACGCCTGGCATCGACATGAAGAAGATGCCGACCATCGTCCGCAAGAGCTTGGGCACGACCGAGTATTTCCTGACCGACGTTCGAGTCCCGGTGACCAACACGTTGGGGGCGGTGGGGCATGGCTGGAAGATCATCGGCAGCCACCTGCAGCTTGAACGGCTGGGGTTGGCCGCGTCCTATGTCGGCAATGCCCGCACCGCGCTGAACGACACCATCCGTTACACCAAGGACCGCAAACAGTTCGGCAAGCCGCTGTCTTCGTTCCAGGTCCTCAAGCACCGCATGGCGCAGAACGAGGCCGAACTCAGCGCCGCCCGGCTGCTGGTCTACGAGGCGGCAACCAAGCTTGCCCGGGGCGAGAATGCGCTAAAGGAGGTCTCGATGGCCAAGATGCTGGCCGCAGAAGTTGCATTCAACATCGCTTTCAACGGAATGCAGGCGCTGGGTGGCTACGCGCAACTGCCTGAGTATGACATGGAGCGTTACTTCCGTGAGGCCAAGCACGGCATGGTCGGTGGTGGCACGCAGGAAATCCAGCGCAGCATTATCGCGAAGGAAATGGGGCTCTAGGGGGACACCCGGGTTCCATCCGGCTTGCCGGCGCTCCCTGACAGGGGCAAACAAACTGACTGAACCAACCACCTCGGCCCGCCGCTGTAGGCGGTGCCTGGAAGAGATCCAATGACCCTGACACCAGTTTCGCCGTTTTCCGTCGCCGACCTGACCCCCATCGGCCAAGGCCTGAACCGGCCCGAATGCGTGCTTGCGCTGCGGGATGGCACCCTGTTCACTGGGGACTGGACGCTGGGCATCGCCCGAATCGCGCCGGACGGGACCGTGACCCGCGCAGTCGAGGCCGATCTGATAGGGCAGGGATTCCTGCCCAACGGCATTGCCCTGACCGACGACGGCAGGTTCCTTTTCGCCAATCTCGGCGAGGCGGGCGGTGTCTGGTCGGTCGCGCCCCGGGGCCCGGTCGCGCCCGTGGCCACCGAAGTTGACGGCAAACCGATTCCTCCCGCGAACTTCGTGCTGGTGGATGGAGCCCGGCTGTGGGTGACCATCAGCGCTTCAAGTCGCAAGCACACCTACTTCACCGATCAGGAAACAACCGGCCAGATCATGCTGATCGAAAACGGGGTGCCGATGGTCGTGGCAAGTGGCCTGACCTGGACCAACGAACTGCGACTGTCGCCCGACGGTCTGCACCTCTTTGTCAACGAGACCTTCGCCTGCCGCACAACGCGTTTCGACATCTCGGCAGACGGGTCACTTGGCCATCCCGTGCACATCGTCTATCCCGCCGGCGTCTTTCCCGATGGGCTTGCCGTCGACGAGGAAGGCGGGCTCTGGGCGATCTGCGTGGTGTCGAACCAGATCCTGCGCATCGGCCCCGACCTGACATGGCACGTCATCTTCAGCGATATCGACCCCACGGCATTGGCGGCGATCGGCACGGCCCACGCTGAGCGGCGCCTGACCCGGGACATGATCATCGAGAGCCGTGGCCAGCGGGTGTCGAACCTGTCCAGCCTCGCCTTCGGCGGACCGGATCTGCGGACGCTCTATCTGGGCGGGCTGACCGTCAGTTCGGTTTTTTCCTGCCGCGTTTCTGTCGCCGGGGCGCCGATGGCGCACCACCGCTGATGCGCTGCCCTCCTAAATCCCGCCCGCGGCCCACGCCTGATTGTTCCCCAACCGCCTGCGCCAACCGGAGTCAACCATGACCCACTTTCCCCTTGAAGGCGTGACCATCGTCGATCTCACGCAGATCTACAACGGACCCTATGCCACCTACCTGCTGGCGCTGGCCGGAGCGACCGTGATCAAGATCGAGCCCCCTGGGGGCGAATCGCTGCGGCGGCGGGGCGTCGTCGGGGGCGCGGGGCTGCCCTTCGCGATGCTCAACGGTGCTAAACAGTCGATTTGTCTCGATCTGAAATCCGAACTGGGCAAGCGCGCGTTTCTCGACCTGATCCGCGAGGCTGACGTCGTCGTCGAGAATTTTGCGCCAGGGGCCATGGACCGTCTTGGTCTCGGTTGCGACCGGCTGCGAGAGATCAATCCTGCGCTGATCTATGCCTCCAGCTCGGGTTTTGGGCGCAACGGCCCCTACCGCAGCTATCCTGCGATGGACCTGACGGTGCAGGCCATGTCGGGGGTAATGGAAACCACGGGGTTTCCCGACAAGCCACCTGTCAAGGCGGGCCCGGCGCTCTGCGACTTCTTCGCGGGCATCCACCTGCATTCCGCGATTCTGACGGCGCTCTACGACCGCGAACGCACGGGCGTTCCACGGCGGGTCGAGGTCGCGATGCAGGATGCTGTCTATGCCTCTCTCAGCTCCAGCTTGGGCCTTTGGTGGGGCGGCCACGGTGAAAGTGGCGCCCCCCCGCGAACGGGAAATCGCCATGGCGGTATGGCCGAGGCACCCTACAACGTCTACCCCGCCAGCGACGGCTGGGTCGCGGTGATCTGCGTCGGAGAGGGACACTGGCGCAAACTGCTTGCGACGATGGGGCGCGAAGACCTCGGGACCGATCCGCGCTTTGCCGACCTGAAGTCGCGCGTGGCGCATATCGATCTCGTCGACGAGGTCGTCTCAACTTGGACCAGCACGCTGCCCAAGCAGGATATTTTCGACCGGCTAATGGCGGCGGGTGTGCCAGCGGCGCCGGTGCGTAATCTTGACGAGGTGGTGCACGACCCGAACATGCACGCCCGGGGTGCGCTGCAGTATCAGGATCACCCAGATTATGGCCGGATCATCGTGCAACAGTCGCCAATCCGCATCGACGGGCTGGAGCCGATGACCATCCCACCCAGTCACGCGCTGGGTGCCGACACGGCGGCAATCCTGCGCGCGCGAACCGGACTGTCCGAGGACGAGATAGCGCAACTGGCCAACATCTGACCAGCCCCGCCCGGGACGTCAAAGACGCCCCGGGCGGGGGCGCAGCTCAGGCATGATCGGGCAGGCGATACACCCGTGCCGCGTTGCCGCCCATGATCGCGGCGGCGTCAGCGGAGGGCAGGTCCGCAACCAGCCGCTTCATCGCGTTGACCTGCGCGGTCAGCGACATTGCCATCTTGTCGACTGGAAAGTTCGAGCCGTAAAGACAGCGCTCTGCCCCAAAGGCGGCGACGCATGGCTGGAACCATGGCGCGAAGCGCTCGGCGAGTTCGCCCGACGAGGGCGGCTCGACGCCCTGTTCGCGGGTGACAATGGCAATGCGCGAGATCGCGAAGCCGCCGATCTTCATCACAACGTTTGGGCAGGTCGCCAGTGTGTCGATCCCCTCCAGCCAGCGCGCGCGCACCTCCGCCGGCCGTTGGCGATAGCTGCCGATACCGAGGGGCGCACCCAAGTGATTGACGATGATGGGCAGGTCGGGCAGCGCCCGCGCCAGAGCCGCGACGTCGCCGAGCTGGGTGTGGAACATATAGACGTCCAGAGACAGGCCAAGGTGGCAAAGGACCGCCAGCGCCTCGAGGCTCTCGGGGCGCAACAGCAGGCCGGACGGCGGCCCGCCTGCGCCGTAGGCAAGGGCGGGATCGGGGTCATGGGCCACCCGCGCGCGGATGCCGCGGAATCGCCCGTCCGCAAGGTCGGCTGCACGCTGCAGGAGAGGCCGGATGCCTGCGCCGAGGCGCAGGTCCGCGGCGCCAACGATGGCATCGGCGAGCCGGAACCCGGCGCCGCTGTAGCGCTCGGCCTGATCGCGGGCGAAGGCGATCTCGCCCAGAACGCGTTCGGCTTCGGGCCCGTCGAGGCGGTTGCCCATGGTGCATTCGACGTAGACCGCACCGGAAATCCCCGCGCTGCTGGCATCCTCGCGGTAAGCGTCCCCGAAATAGGGCGGGTCGGAGAAATCCCACAGATGGATATGACTGTCGATCACTGGATAGGCGACTGGGATTGCTGCCTCGGCCCGGTGGTTCAACCAATCGGTATCGACGGCGGGAACATGTGGCTTGGCATGGGACGCGGTGATGCTCATCGGGGACCTCCCGGGCGGGCGTCGCGTCGCGTGAACGCGATCGGCGTTGGCCTATGAGAGGGGCAAGGCCTGCGGCTTGCGGATGGGGTGGCGTCAACGTGCAAGGGGGCCTCCTTTACCTGTCTGTGTCATTTGTAGCATGGCGGAAGGCCCGGGGGCGGGAACAGCCCGACTTGCGCAAAGCTGCGTTGCGAGTGCGGGGCAAAGTCGGGCTGCCGCGCATCTGCGCGTGCGCTAAATTCATCACAACAATATGATTTTATGATATTTTATCCAGTCTGCATCGCGGGCTTCCTGTGTGGCCGGGCGACCGTTGGAACCTCGTTCCGGCCCACGGCCATGTTGACAGGCGTTCCACCGATACGCCAGCATGACCGGGCAGATAGCTCGCCAAGACGCTGTCCGGATACCGTTGCACCCGACGCGCCTTGGAACATCTTTCCCGGACTAGAGGTAGAAACATGGCCGAAACCAAAGCCGCCACAGCCTCGCCGCAAGGCGCGGCCCGTATTGATCTGGACGCCCTGCGCGCGAAATACCGGCAGGAGAGGGATCGGCGGATTCGCAGCGACGGAATCGGCCAGTTCGTGGAACTGGTCGGCGACTACCGCGGCTACATCGAGGACCCCGACGCGGACGACTCCGACCCGCGGGCGCCGCTGGACGACGACGTGGCGGTGCTGATCGTCGGCGGCGGCTGGAGCGGCATGGTGGCGGCGGTGCGGCTGACGCAGGCGGGGGTCACGGACCTGCGACTGATCGATAACGGCCGTGATTTTGGTGGCACATGGTACTGGAACCGCTATCCTGGCGTGCAGTGCGACATCGAATCCTACATCTACATGCCCCTGCTCGAAGAAACCGACTACGTCCCGCGCGAGAAATATGCCTTTGGCGACGAGATCCGCACCCATGCCGAGCGGGTGGGGCGGAAGTTCGGCCTCTATGAGAGGACGCTATTCCAAACCCAGCTGCAAGCCCTGACCTGGGACGACACGGCCTGCCGGTGGCGGGTGCGCACCAACCGCGGCGACAGCTTCACCGCACGCCATGTGGTAATGGCCTGCGGCAGCCTCAACCGGCCGAAATTGCCCGGCATCCCCGGCATCCTGGATTTCAAGGGCAAGTCCTTCCACACCAGTCGCTGGGACTATGACTATTCTGGCGGCGATACGACCGGCAACCTGCACAAGCTGGCAGACAAGCGCATCGCCCTGATCGGCACCGGCGCGAGCGGCATCCAGGTGGCGCCGCT
>JAUSPL010000498.1 GCA_030656535.1 Gemmobacter sp. | reverse complement strand
TTGACCGCAAGAATTACTTCTATCCCGACCTGCCACAGGGCTATCAGATCAGCCAGCTCTACCACCCCATCGTGGGTGAGGGCGAGGTGCTGGTCGAACTGTCCCCCGGCGTCGCGCGTCTGGTGCGGATCGAGCGGATTCACCTTGAACAGGACGCTGGAAAATCCATTCACGACATGGACCCGGCGATGTCGTTCGTTGACCTCAACCGCACCGGCGTGGCGCTGATGGAAATCGTCAGCCGCCCCGATATTCGCGGCCCCGAGGAAGCGGCGGCCTATGTCGGCAAGCTGCGCCAGATCCTGCGCTATCTGGGCACCTGCGACGGCAACATGCAAAACGGCAACCTGCGGGCCGATGTGAACGTCTCGGTGTGCCGCCCCGGCCAGTATGAGAAATATCAGGCCACGCAAGACTTTAGCCACCTCGGCACCCGCTGCGAGATCAAGAATATGAACTCGATGCGGTTTATCCAACTTGCCATTGATTACGAGGCCCGACGCCAGATCGCCATTCTGGAAGATGGCGGCAAGGTCGATCAGGAAACCCGGCTCTATGACCCGGACAAAGGCGAAACCCGGTCGATGCGGTCCAAGGAAGAGGCGCATGATTACCGCTACTTCCCCTGCCCCGACCTTTTGCCGCTGGAGATCGAGCAGGCGTGGGTGGACAGCATCGCGGCGTCGATGCCCGAGCTGCCGGACGCAAAAAAGGCGCGGTTCATGGCGGATTTCGGGCTGACCGATTACGACGCCAATGTGCTGACGGCGGATCTGGATTCGGCGCGGTATTTCGATGCGGTCGCGCAGGGGCGCGACGGCAAACAAGCCGCGAACTGGGTCATCAACGAATTGTTCGGGCGACTGAACAAGGAAGGGCTGACCATCGCGGACAGTCCGGTTTCCGAAGGTCAACTGGGCGGGTTGCTGGATTTGCTGGCACAGCAGGTGATTTCCGGCAAGATCGCCAAGGATTTGTTTGAAATCCTGTGGACCGAAGGCGGCGATCCGGCGACAATTGTTGAATCGCGCGGCATGAAGCAAGTCACCGATACGGGCGCCATCGAGGCGGCGGTGGATGCGATCATCGCCGAGAACCCGGCGCAGGTCGAAAAGGCCAAGGCCAACCCGAAACTGGCGGGCTGGTTCGTGGGTCAGGTGATGAAGGCGACAGGCGGCAAGGCCAACCCTGCTGCGGTCAACGACCTGGTCGCGGCCAAGCTGGGTCTTTAGGCGGGCGGCATCCGGCTTTGGTGTGCACCGCGGCCATGCCACGCAGGGCGGGACCAGCGTGCCTTCGACCCTTATGGGCCGGGCAATTCCCCGACCCACAGTCCCCCTGGCAAGGCCTGCGCTGACACGGGGCGGCGCCCTGCGGTGTCATCAAGGCCGTCCAGCAATCGCGCCTGCACCACCGGATTGATCGGCGTGCGTGATCTTGGTCGCGGCACTCCCCCACGCAGGGCTTCGTCGTCCGCGGTCGGACCTGGGCGATGATCACGATGGATCGATGACAGCACCCAGTCAGTGGGGTCTTGCACCAACCCGTGTCGCACAGGATCGCCCCAGCAGCGCTGTACGGCAGCGCTGACAGCGACCGCGTTGCGCAAAGAATGCTGCCGGAGCGGCCACAGCGCAAAATCGCCACCTCGATCCATGGCGGGTCGCGGACCGTCACGACGCACCAAGCCCGCAAACCGCGTCTTGATCATCGTCCACCGGATCGAAAAATCCGTGTCCCCTTCGGGCAAGGTCCAGACGCAATGCATATGATCGGGCAGCACCACCCATGCGTTGATGTGGAACGGTCTTTCCACGCGTGTCTGCCGCACCGCGTCGCGCAGGTGCTGGACCGCATGGATCAACAGATCCGAACCCGGCTGCGCCAACGCAGCCGTGAAGAAAACCGAAGAGCGGGGAACGTGGGGGCGATGAACCTGTGACATGCGGCCAGCCTGCGGCATCAAGGTTAACAAATCCCTTACGCCCTCGGTGCGCGCCCGGTGTAGGCGGCCACGCCCGTCGCACGTGTCGCCGCGTGATCAGCCCGCAGCCCTTTGCAAGAACCCAAGGTTCACCGGCGAATGCGGCCGCAGCGCCAGACGTTCACGCGCAAGCGCCTGCCCCATTCCAGACATCCCGCCCCGAACGGCGGCCTCGGTCAGGGTCCAGTCGATGACGTCGCGCTGTGCGTGACTGCCGCCAAACGCCCCCGCGATATGCCGCGCCGACATCAGCCGGTCCACCGCCACCGCGTGATCGCCGCGGCGAAAGGCGCTGAATCCCTCGATCAGCGGCAAGCCAAAGCGGCGCATCCACTCCGCCGCCTCGCCCTGTCCTGCGGCCACGCTTATCAGACGCTCGGACCGATCAAACCGCCCGGCCCCCAGGTGAGCCATCGCCGCATGCAGATCGTTGAAGGCATAAAGACCCGGCGCCTCGTGGGCTTCCCAGGCGACCGACAGCTCATCCCAGCGCGTGCCGACATCCGCCCCCGCCAGGTCGATCCGCCACAGCAGCGCAGACGCATCCAGCAATGCCATCGCCACCGGAACCCGGCCCGACCGCACCGGCCCGTCATAGAGCGCAAGCGCGCCGGGAATGTCATCCAGTTCAAGGTGACACAAGGCCCGGTGCCACCAGTTGTGGATTTTCAGAAAATTGTCCGCCCCTGCCCAATGCGCCTCGCGCGCGGCCATCCAGCCCAGCCCGTCCTCGGGGCGCCCGGTCATTTCAAGCACATGCGCGACTGCGTGATGCGCCCAGGAATCGCGCGGATCAGCGGCCAGCGCAGCCCGGCCCATCGCCTCGGCGCGGACATAGTCCCCCGCCTCTTCCAGGCCGAAGGCCCCCATGCCCATCACCCAAGGCTGCCCCGGAACACCGTCCCAAAGCGGCAAGACCCGCGCCACCCGGTCGCGCAAGGACCGCGCATCGGCGGACATGAAGTCAATCATGTGCCCCGCCAGCATCGCCATCAGATCGCGCGGAGCCTGTGCCTGCCAGCGCTCCAGCACCACCCCGCCTGCGTGCCAGTTGCCAGCCAGCACATGGCCCAGGGCGGTAGCATGGGCCGATTCGCGGTCCCCGCCACCGCAGGCCACGCCGGTCCGCAAGAACCCGCCCGCCGCTGCCGTCGCCGCCGGTTCTGTCGACAGCGCATAAAGCCATCCCTTGGCCAGATGCGCCATGCCAAAGCTCGGTGCCGCAGCAATGGCACCATTCAACGCCCCCACCGGATCACCGTAATAGAGCGAAAAATTTTCCAACGCCGTATCGAACAGGTCGGCCGCGGCAGAGGTGGCCCCAGCCAAAGGGTTGCCCTGAATGTCGTTTATCATGCCGGCTCCTGCGTCGGGGTGGTGATGGTGCCCGAAACAACACCCTGCCCCGGCAAAGGTCAATGCCAAGCCTGCCCGGTTCGCGCCTTCCGTCCGCCCTGACCTTGCCGCATCTGGCATGCATAGGGGTGCGGTGGCAGGCCTGCACTTGCCGTGCGCGCGCACGGGGGTCAGACTGACTCCGACCGGCAAGAGGACAAGATGACCCGATCCAAGACATATCCCGATGGGTGGCAAGCCGTCATTGACCAGTGGGAGGGGCGGCGTGCACCTTTAAGCTTTGCCCCCGGCGAAGCTCTGCTGGCGCATGATGCCGATCTTGCGGCACTTGCCGCACAGGTGGTCACTGAACCCGATCAGCCACAGCCGCCCGTCTCGGGCTATGCGCGCAAGCGCCACGCGTTGGCGCAGGAATTCGTCGGTCAGTCACACCTGGCGCTGGAACATGCGGTGGTGCTGTCGGCGCTGCGGAAACGAGGGTTCCCCCCCCATTCAGCCGCCCTGTTTCGTCGGTTCTGGGCCGAACAGACCCCGGCATTGATCGCAGAGCTGAACACCCGGTGGCTGGTATCCGGCGTCATTACCTTTGCCGAATTCGGCGCGACCGAATCTGAACGCATGCTGGGTCAGTCAATGAAAATGCTGTTCAAACTGCTGAAGCTGTATGAGTTCGAGCGCCTGTTTTCCGGCCTTGATCCCGATCAGCCGTTCAAGGCCGGGCAAAAGTCCAAGGCGGCCTTGCCGATGGAAATCAACCCGTTCTCGTTGCGCGATGGCGGGCTTGACATAAACCTGCTGGCGCCGATCTGGAAACAGGCGATGGCCGAACCGGTCATGGGCGCGTTGACCTGTCATCTGCTGGACCGGCTGAATGACGACCCGGGCACCGTGTTTCGCCGGATCGCATTGATGCGTACGCGCGTTCTGGCCCGCGATGCAAAAAAGGCGCAGCAAGGCTAGGCAGGTTGACCGGTGGGTTGGGCCGCGCGCGCAAGGGTGCGTGCCCATGCAAGGATTGCGTCGACGTCAGGTGCGATCGCTTCGGCCAGACCATCGGCAAAGGCGTCAAAGGCCATCCGGTTGCCGTCCTTGACCGCCGTGAGCACAGGAATCCCCGCGATCATGGCCTGCCCGATCAGAGGACGAAAGCCACGGCCTTCGGCCTCTTGTTTTCCGAACTTGTTGACGATCAACAGATCGGCAGCCTTGTCACCCTGGGCTTGCAAAGCGGCCCCCACAAGGCCCACCACACGTTCAAGCCCTGCTGCGTCCAGCCTGCAGCCGCGCGAATTCAGGCCAAGATCCTGACTGATGCGCACCACGTCCACGCCGGTCAGCACATGCAGATCCATATCGCAGCGCCGGCCGTCATCGCGATCCCGGTTGAATTGGACCGCCCCCACCACGCGCAAACCCTCGGCCTGCAACCGCAGCGCTACCGTCCGCAGCAGCCTGTCGCCCTCACCGGTGCCTGTCGCTGTCACTACGCCCAGCATGACCAATCCTTGTTCTGTTGCCTAGGTATAGGGCGGCGGACATCAGAGCGAAAGGCGACAAAGGTGCCGCGTCACCAGACAACGTGCCGCACAACCCGCAACCCGCAGCCACGCGGCGATGGCGGGCCCGCGCGACCGGACGTCTGATCTGCACTTTCAGGTGACGGCATGCTCTTGCCTCTGCTCAATCGGCGCGGTATAGAAAGCCCACGCAGCGCGGGCGTTGTGTAATGGTAAGACCTTAGCCTTCCAAGCTAAAGACGCGGGTTCGATTCCCGCCGCCCGCTCCAGCGCAAATTCCCCCATCGCCAACACCATCCTTTGCTTGCGTCAGCATGCGCAGGTTTTGTATCCTGCGCGCGGCCCGAGTCCTTTTTCCCCGCTTCTGTCGGGCCGATCTCCATGCACCGAACGGGGAAAACCAAGGCATGGAGGCTGACTATGCCGGAAATTCTGATCCGCGGCGCTGACGTCGTGGTCACCATGGATGCCCTTCGACAGGAATTGCACGGTGCTGACGTCCTGATACGCGACAGTGTGATTGCCGCTGTGGGCCAAGGTTTGACCACCACAGGTGAGGTCATCCTCGCACAAGGCTGTGTCGTGACACCGGGGCTGGTGAACACCCACCACCACCTGTACCAGACCCTGACGCGGGCCGTACCCGGCGGGCAGGATGCCTTGCTGTTTG
>JAUSPL010000647.1 GCA_030656535.1 Gemmobacter sp. | reverse complement strand
TCACCCGCACATCGGGGCCGAACTCCATGGCTTGGGCGCGTGTCAGGATGTTCAGCGCCCCCTTCGCCGCGGCATAGACAGGATAGGCCGGATCGGGCCGCTCGGCCCCGATGCTGGTGACGTTTATGATGGACCCGCGCGTCTGTGCCAAATGCGGCCGGGCCAGCGCAGACAGACGGAACGGGCCTTTCGTGTTGACAGCAAAAGTCTTGTCGAACAGCGCTTCGGAGGTCTCCAGCGAACTGGGGGCGGTGGGTGCGATGCCGGCATTGTTGATCAGCGTGTCGATCCGGCCAAATGCCGCCACTGCACCATCAATCAAGGCTGCAAGCCCATTCCAGTCGCCAACATGGCATGGCACCGCAACCGCGCGGCCACCAAGTGCGAGGATCTCGGCCACGGTAGCGGCACAGGCGTCCGCCTTGCGGCTGGACACCACGATATCCGCACCGCGCTTGGCGAACCCCAGCGCCATTGCCCTGCCAAGACCCCGGCTGGCCCCGGTGATCACGATGCAGCGCCCGGTAAAATCGAAGGCATCGGCGGTCATGGCGGCTCCTGTGTCGCTGGATCGGCGCTGACGGTAGTCCTGATCCGTATCGGGCGCACCTAGTCAGAGTGCTGGTTTACGCGCGCCTGCGCAAAGCGCAGCCTGCCCCCCGAACAAGGGGATTGGGCTGGCATGGCGGCGCAGGATTACCGGGCCTTTCTTGCCCACCGCGGCTCTGGCTGGGCGGGGGCGCCCGATGTTGGCTTGCCCAAGCTGGGCGAACGAGCAGAGGTGCAAGGCAAAGCCTGCCAGGCGGGCACCTTGATCACTGCGCAGCAATTCAGGGAGAACGTACATGACCAAGGTGAACCGGCGTTGGCTGCTGGCCCGGCGCCCGCAAGGCAAAGCCACAACAGACGATTTCGCTTATGACGTACGCCCCTTTGCCATGCCGGATCTGGCCGAGGGGCAGATTCTGGTGCGAACCCGGGTATTTTCCTGTGCGCCGACGATGCGCAACTGGATGAATGAATCCGGCCGCAGCTATCGTGCCAGCATCGGACTTGGCGAGCCGATCATCGGGGTGGCGGCGGGTATCGTCGAAGCCTCGCGCGACCCCCGCTTTCCGGTGGGTTGTGGCGTTTCCGCCGTGATGCGGTGGGAAGACTAAACCGTGCTGACACCCGATACCGCGCCCGTCCCTGTGCTGCGCGTGCCCGATGCCATGACGCTGGAGGACGCGCTGGGCATCTTCGGTTTGAACAGCCTGACCGCCTATTTCGGGATGCTGCGGGTGGGCAACCCCACGCCGGGCGAAACCGTGGTCGTGTCGGGGGCTGCCGGATCGACCGGGTCGGTGGCGGCGCAGGTGGCGCGCAACATTGGCTGCCGGGTGATCGGTATCGCCGGAGGGGCCGCGAAATGCGCGCGGCTGGTGCAGGAATTGGGTCTGGACGCCGCCATCGACTACAAGTCCGAAAACGTGTCCGCCCGGCTGAAGGCGCTGTGCCCGGACGGGGTTGACGTGTTCTATGACAATGTCGGCGGCGACATCTTGCAGGCGGTCATGGACAATGTCGCCTTGCACGCACGCATTGCCGTCTGTGGACAGGTGGCCGCCTATGACAGCGATCAACCGGCACCCGGTCCGCGCGACATGATGAAGCTGGTCTATTGGCGGGTGCGGATGCAGGGATTCGTGATGGCTGATCATGCCCATGATGCGCCTTCCGCGCTGGACCAGTTGCGCACTTGGCGTGATGAAGGGCGGCTGGTCTATCGGACCGACTTGCGGGAAGGTTTCGGCCAGTTGCCAAAAGCTTTTCTGGATTTGTTCACGGGCGGCAACGATGGCGCACTGTTGGTGCGCAGTTAAGGAGGCAGGAATGCTGTTGAAGGATCGGATCATCCTGATCACCGGTGCGCGCGGCGCATTGGGGCAGGCGCTGGTGGCGGCGGTGCAGGCGCAGGGCGGCATCGCCTTTGGCACCGACATCGCAGCGGGGGACGGGGTGCAGATGCTGCATGACGTTACCTCCGAGGAAAGTTGGGCCGTCGTCTGCGCCGAGGTGGATCGGCGGCACGGGCGTCTTGACGGGCTGGTGAACAACGCGGGGCTGGTTCTTGTGGGCCATGTCGAGGAAACCGCGCTGACGGACTTTCGCCGCATCATGGCGGTCAACGTGGATGGCGTATTTCTCGGGTGCAAGGTGGCGTGGCCGCTGTTGCGAAAATCCGATGGCGCCAGCATCGTCAATGTCAGTTCGACCGGCGGGCTGGTGGGCAGCGCCAACCACTGCGCCTATGTCACATCGAAAGGTGCCGTGCGGCTGATGTCGAAATCGGTGGCGCTGCACGGGGCGACCTTCGATCCGCCGATCCGCAGCAATTCGCTGCATCCCAGCTTGATGGACGGCCATATGGCGCGCGTGCTGTCGGGCAACCCCGACGATCCTGCGGCAGGCATCCAGGCTATCGTCGCCGCGCGAAACCCGATGCGACGTCTGGCTCAGACATCCGAGGTTGCGAATGCGGCGGTTTATCTGCTGTCGTCGATGGGCGTTGTTGCGTAACTCACGCCTGAGGCATGATGGCCCCTTTCCCCGTCAGCATCAGGCCACGCGAACGATCTCGGCCGTTCCAAGGGCCGAGAAGCGGTTCA
>JAUSPL010000646.1 GCA_030656535.1 Gemmobacter sp. | reverse complement strand
CAGATTCCAACAGTTGACGCGATCAAATCCCAATTGACCCGTCTTTCTCAGGTTGAAGGCTGGCGCTATGCGATCGGCCTCAGGGTGCGGTTCGCCAATCCTACCATCCTTTATAACACGTATCCGGACTCCTGGCTGACAGAGTATGCGGCGCTCGGGCTGAGGTTCTCGGACCCGACGATACGCTGGGGTATGTCAAACTTTGGCGTGATCGATTGGGCAGATATCGCGATAGACGATCCGGATGGTGTGATGATCAAGGCACAGGATCATGGCCTGAAGTTCGGTATCGCAGTTTCTGTGGGAGACACAGTGGTACGGTCGATGGGGTTTTTCGCACGGTCTGATCGGTCGCTGACTCCTGAAGAAACTGACCTTGCCAGCGACATCGTGGACAAGCTGCATCTGGCCACAGATGGGTTGGCCAATGCCGACGAAGCAACGTTGGACAAACTGCGCGGGCTGAATGTCTGACGGCAGGTTGCCGCCGGGCGGGGCGCGACTCCGCTTTGGCACGGACGCAAATGTCTGCGTGCGCTTCCGCCCAAGCGTTAAATCTATTGCGTGCTCTGCGCTGATGCCTGATCGGCGGTGAAGTCACGGCATCACGTCGCAGCTATCAGGTGCCGTTGAACACGGGGTCACGCTTTTCACGAAACGCGGCGACTGCCTCGCGGTGGTCGTTGGTGTTGAACATGCGGGCCTGATCGGCATACTCGGCTGCAAGCAGGGTTTCCAATTGGCCATCGGCCCGAGCCAATGCCCGTTTTGCCGCGGCAAAAGGCAGGGGGGGCAGTTTCAGCAAGGCGCGGGCTTTTTGCTCGGCTGCAGTAACCGGGTCGTCGGCCAATGCATCCACGATGCCTTCGGACAGGGCGGCATCGGCTGTCAGAATTTCGGCACCGGCGACCATCTGCAGCGCGCGGGCACGGCTGACCCGCCGCTGCACGGCCCATAAGAAGGCGGTGTCGGGCACAAGGCCCATTCGCGCAAAGCTGACACCAAACTTTGCGCCCGGTGCGGCGATGACGTAATCTGCCAGCAGTGCCAGCGAAAATCCCGCACCGAAGGCCGCGCCATTCACTGCCGCAACCACCGGCTTGGGGTACATTGCCAATTCGCGCGCAATGTCGTGCATGATTTCAAAGCGTTGCAGCGCGGCGACCGGATCAAGCCCCATGGCCGAGATGTCGCCGCCAGCGCAAAACCCCACTCCGGCGCCGGTCAACACCAGCGCACGGGTTTCTGGCGCGCCGGCCTCGGCGCGCAAGATCATGCGTAGCGCGCTGCGCAGAGGCAAGGACAGGGCGTTGCGGCGGTCCGGGTCGTTCATCGTAAGTCGGGTCACGCCATCGGGCGTGCGATCAACAAGGATCAAAGAGGCGTCGGTCATCGAAGTGTCCTTCCGAGCTTGGCTTTTATCGGGGTGTCCCAACGGCAAGATCAGCGCAGTTTCAACATCTCGGCGCGGTGCCCGCAACAAGAACCGTACCGCAGATGCTACCGCTCAATCACCTCTGGGCCGCGGCGCGGAACGTCGGGCAGGGCCGCGGACAGTTCCATCCACGCCTGGTCTTGCCGGGTATCGCTATGGAGGGGCCGGGGTTCTGCATGACTTCTTTGTCACTGGGCATCGGGGACCCGGTCTCCGTGATCTGGGCCATTCGTCTTGACTGCCGGAGAATCGAACGTTTCCTTTTTCATCCAGTGCAGGAGGTTCTTGCCTGCAAGGTTGGCACGCTGACTGCCATTTCGCGTTGGGATGGCGGCGTTGTCCTGGAAAAACCTGTGCTCATCCGTGGTCCGTGCGGCAAGGCGCGTCGTTTGCAGAAGGCAGATTGCAGTCTGCCATAAATGGTCAAATGATTTTAGGCTTGCAACGATCCATCAAATGCCGGGACTGAACACCCAGGGAACGTTTAAAAAACTTGCCACTGCAAGCGTGATCTGGCGGAATTGGGTATCCCTGCAAGGGGCCCTGCCGATGCGAAAACAGCCTGCCTTTCCCGGTCTTCGCGATGCGATGAAGAAGAAGCAGACGTGACGCGAGCTGTTCCTTGCTGAGATGGACGCCGTGGTGCCTTGGGGTCGTCTTATGGCGCTGATCGCGCCGCATTATCCCAGGTCGGGGCCGAAGGGTGGGCGTCCACCGATGCCTCTGGAGATATGAGCCGGGCCAGAAATCGATCCGGGGGATCGATTTCCCGGCGATTGGCTGCGGGTGTACTTCCTGCAGAGCTCGTAGGCCTTGAGCGATCCCATGGCAGAAGAAACCCTCTTCGACAGCGAGGCGATGCGGCGCTTTGCCAGGATCGAACTGGGCGACGACCGCATTCCCGACGAGACCACGATCCTGAGCTTCCGCCACCTGCTGGAGCGGCACGGGCTGACCGAAGCGATCTTTGCGGATGTGAACGCACATCTGGCCGACAAGGGGATCACCCTGCGCTCGGGTACGCTGGTGGACGCGACCATCATCGATGCGCCGTCCTCGACCAAGAACAAGGCCAAGGCGTGCGATCCCGAAATGTCATCCACCAAAAAGGGCAACGACTGGTATTTCGTCATGAAGGCGCACATGGCGTCGATGCCGACAGCGGGGTGACCCACAGCCTGGAGACGTCAACCGTCAGGGTGCACGACAGTCAGGTGGGTAATCTCCCCGAAATTATGGGGCTGCATAGGCCGAATTTTCCCTGCAAGATTCACGAGGAGGTTTCGAATGAAGACAAGCAGATACACAGAGGCGCAGATCATCGCGATCCTGCGGCAAGCTGAAGGCGGTGTGCCGCTGGCCGAGCTTTTCCGTGAGCACGGGATGAGTAATGCCTCGTTTTAGATCTATGGACGGCTCTCCCGTTACAAGGTTTTCTTCGAACTGATCAGACCGTTTTCCCAGGTTGCAAACATCTATCCGGCGTCACCGGATATCGGTGCGCCCAAATGGGAATTCCGAGTGGTGTGCCTCGACAATTGGTCGGCCTCAGCGGGCCATTATAGAAGCCAGGTTCCC
>JAUSPL010000645.1 GCA_030656535.1 Gemmobacter sp. | reverse complement strand
CAGATGCTGTCTCGAATCGTGACTTCGTGGTATGCACTGTACCAAGACCTACCAGATGATGTGGGGCACGGCTGTTTTCGTCGGTTATACACAGACTTCAGGTGGGGTTACCCACTGACCTATACAATTTTGCCCGGACGTCCCGACACTGTATCGGGATGGTCGGGGCCAATCAGAACAAACAAAACCAGAGGCGGGCAGCATGACCGAAATTACATCATTCCGACCTGCGTCCGTTGTGCCGGCAACCGCTGAAACCGAGGCATTGCCGCATAACATTGAGGCAGAACAGCAGTTGTTGGGGGCAATCCTGACCAACAACGAGATCTATGACCGGATCGCGTCCAAGGTCCGGGCAGAGCACTTCTTTGATCCGGTCCACCAGCGCATCTATGAAATCGCCGCTGCGCGCATTCAAAAGAACGCGCTGGCCAGCCCGGTCACGCTCAAGGCATTTCTGGAAGACGACGCCGGACTGAAGGAATTGGGCGGGCCCGCCTACCTTGCGCGTCTTGCAGGGGCAGCAATTTCGGCCTTTGCCGCGCGGGACTATGCGCAGATGATCTATGATCTTGCGGTTCGGCGCGAACTGATGGCGTTGGGTCGCGACATCTCGGCCAAGGCGGCCAAGGTCGAGGTCTCCAGCGAACCGCGCGAGCAGATCATCGAGGCCGAACAGCGCCTGTACAAGCTGGGTGAACAGGGGGTGGCCGAGCGCGGGTTCCAGTCCTTCCTCAAGGCGGTGACCGACGCGGTCAACGTGGCCAATGCCGCCTATCAGCGCGATGGTGGTCTGGCCGGGGTATCGACCGGGCTTATCGATCTGGACAAGAAGCTGGGGGGGCTGCATCCCTCGGACCTTTTGATCCTTGCGGGCCGCCCGTCGATGGGAAAGACATCGCTTGCCACCAACATCGCCTTCAACATCGCAAAGGCCTACAAGCGCGGAATGACCCATGAGGGGCATGAGGGTGCGGTCGAAGGCGGGGTCGTCGGGTTCTTTTCCCTGGAAATGAGCGCGGAACAGCTTGCCGCCAGAATCCTGTCCGAGGCGTCCGAGGTGCCCAGCGAACAGATCCGCCGGGGCGACATGACGGAACAGGAATTCCGCCGCTTTGTCGAGGCCGCCAAATCGCTGGAGGCCTGCCCGCTGTTCATCGACGACACCCCTGCCCTGCCGATTTCCCAGGTTGCAGCGCGGGCCCGGCGGTTGAAGCGGACACATGGGTTGGACGTTCTGATGGTGGACTATCTTCAACTGCTGAAAGGCACCGGCAAGAACGACAACCGCGTCAACGAGGTGTCCGAGATCACCCAGGGCCTGAAAGCCATCGCCAAGGAATTGAACATCCCCGTGATCGCGCTGTCGCAGTTGTCGCGTCAGGTCGAAAGCCGCGAAGACAAGCGGCCCCAGCTGTCGGACCTGCGGGAATCAGGCTCTATCGAGCAGGACGCCGATGTGGTGATGTTCGTTTACCGCGACGAATATTACAAAGAGCGCGAAAAGCCCGGCGATCACGAGATGGAAAAGATGGCTGCGTGGCAGCAGGTCATGGAACAGGTGCATGGCAAGGCCGAAGTGATCATCGGCAAACAGCGCCACGGTCCGATCGGGTCAGTCGAACTGTCATTCGAGGGCAGGTTCACCCGCTTTGGCAACCTGGCCAAGGCATGGCAAGGCGACGGCGACGCGTTTTGATCCACCAAGTCAAGGTGGGGGCGCGTCATCCGCGCCCCTGCCAGATCACCCGCTACTTGCGGGTAATGCGTCCATCCAGAGCCGGGGCCACCGGCCCGGTCTTGGCCATGTATTCGGCCAGAACATCCGCCAGATCCGGGCCGTAGTCATAGGCTTTCATGGCCTCGGCCGCGAACATCCGGAAACCGTCGCCACCTTGGCGAACATAGTTGTTGGTCGCGACGCTATAGACCTTTTCAAGGTCCAGCGGCACCCATGCCCCATTGTCGTTCACCATGACATCCGACACCCGGCTTCCTGCAGGCAGTGCAGGATCAAAGGTGTATTTCATCCCACCAACCTGCGCAAAGCGACCTGCGCCATCTTCCAGCTGGCTGACGCCGTTTTCCAACGCGTTCAGCACGGTCGAACCCTTGATCTCGAACGTTGCCAGCGTGTTCTGGAACGGCAAGACCGACAGAATGGCCCCCATCGTCACTTGACCCGCCGGGATCGAGGACCGCAATCCACCCCCGTTCTGGAACACGATCTGCACGCCCTGTGACTTGACCCGATCAAGGATCGCGTCAGACACCAGATTGCCCATGGCGCATTCTTTCTGGCGGCAGTTTGCACGGTCACCATCGATATCTGCCGTCGCCTCTGCGACCACGCGGTTTTTCAGTTCCTCGATCGGGCCCGCAAGTTCCTTGACCCGTGCAAGAATGGCCTCGTCCTCGGCAACCGAGGCATCCAGCAAGATGGTGTCGCCGCCTGCATGGATCAATTTGCCCGCATCATCAAAGGTCAGCTCGACGTGACCCAGATACTTGCTGTAGGCATAGGCCTGCACCACAGGCACCATCGTGCCATCGGCCTGGCTGGCCCATGTCGGATAAGCACCCGCGCGCTTGGGGTCTGATGCCGACAGGTAGGTGTGCGAATGGCCGCCAACAACGATGTCGATCCCGGATACGGCCTCGGCGACCTTCAGGTCTGCCGTCATGCCGATATGGGTCAGCGCGATGATCTTGGTCACGCCTTCGGCTGTCAGCGTTTCGACATCTGCCTTGAGGCTGTCGATCTCATCTTGAAAGATCACGTCCGGACCGGGACTTGCGGTTTCGACGGTATCGGTCGCAAGGGCGGAAATGATGCCGATCTTTTCGCCGCCGACCTCAAGCACGACATGATTTTGCACCCGGCCTTTCAGCAGGTTCGACCGCGACAGATCAAGGTTTCCCGAAATCACCGGAAAGGTCACCTTGTCCAGAAACGCGGCCAGGCCCTCGGGACCATCGTCGAATTCGTGGTTCCCGACCGCCATCGCGTCAAAGCCGATCTTTTCCATGAACTCGGCTTCGACCGCGCCTTTGTAGGTCGTGTACATCAACGACCCCTGAAACTGGTCGCCCGCGTCCAGCACGATGACGTTCTTGCCGTCTGCCCGCAGTTTGTCGCGCAGTTGGTTGATTGCGGTGGCGACACGGGCCACCCCGCCAAAGCAGGCCTTTTCCTCGGCATCCTTGGCCGAGCAGGTCGCATCAGACCGATTGATTGCTTCGATCCGGCTGTGCAGATCGTTGATATGCAACACGTGCAATGTGTAGTCTGCCGAGGCGCTGCCCGCGGTCAGCGCAAGCGCCGCCACCGAGGCAAGAAAACGCGAAGTCATGGGAATCCCTCCAGCTGTCGTCAATGCGTTACTGTGCTGTGACAAGACGGCCCTGTCAAAGGCTGCAATCGACTTTCAGCCTATCCCCGGAGTGTGATGGCTGCGTGACGCAGCGCAAACAGGCAATGGGGCGATCTGCCGATCAACCATTGACCAACAAGCCCCGTTTGCGGCAGGAAGGCCGCATGCTGATATACAAGATTTTCCGCCGCCCCGAATGGGATGCCTTCCGTGTCTCCGGTGAAACCGCAGGCGCACCTGTCGATCTGATGGATGGGTTCATCCATTTTTCGACCGCAGCTCAGGTTGCCGAAACCGCAGCAAAGCACTTTGCCACCGAAAGCGATCTGGTGTTGCTGGCGCTGGAGGCTGATCGCCTGGGTCCGGCGCTGAAATGGGAACCTTCGCGCGGGGGGGCGCTGTTTCCGCACCTGTACCGCAGCCTGACACAAGCCGATGTTATCTGGGACAAATCCTTGCCCCTCGGTGCATCGGGTCACATTTTCCCCGAGGGCATGTGGTGACCCTGATCGAGCGCGCCGGTCTGGCCATATTGCACCGCATTGACCCCGAACGCGGTCACGGCCTGTCGCTGCAGGCGTTGCGCATGGGGTTGGTGCCGCTGCCGGGCCTTGTCACAACTCCCCGACTTGTGACCGAACTGGCCGGAATGACACTGGCCAACCCCGTCGGGCTTGCGGCCGGGTATGACAAGAACGCTGTGGCGCTGGCAGCACTTGGCCGCGCAGGGTTCGGGTTTCTGGAGGTGGGCGCCGCCACCCCCCGCCCGCAACCTGGCAACCCAAAACCCCGCCTGTTTCGCCTGACCGAAGACCGCGCCGTCATCAACCGCTTTGGCTTCAACAATGACGGTATGGCGGTGATTGGCACGCGACTGGCGCAGCGGACCCGGGGCGCGGTGCCTGTCGGTCTGAACCTAGGCGCGAACAAGGACAGCGCGGACCGCGCCGGTGATTTCGCGGCCGTTCTGGCAGCCTGTGGGCCACATGTCGATTTCGCAACGGTCAACGTGTCCTCGCCCAACACCGAAAAGCTGCGGGACCTGCAAGGCCGTGCAGCGCTGACCGCGCTTTTGGCAAGGGTGATGGAAACCCGTACGGCCCTGGCGCGACCGATCCCGGTATTCCTGAAGATCGCCCCCGATCTGACCCCGGATGAGATTTCCGAAATCGCCGACGTCGCCCTTCAGGCCGGGATCGACGGCATCGTCGCGACCAACACGACGCTGGACCGGCACGGCCTGAAAAGCGAAAGCCGCGACCAGATGGGTGGCCTGTCTGGCGCGCCCTTGTTCGAAAGATCGACGCGGGTGCTGGCCTTGCTGTCACAGGCGACCGGGGGAACCATGCCGTTGATCGGTGTGGGCGGAATATCATCGGCACAGCAGGCCTATGACAAGATCCGCGCAGGCGCCAGCGCGGTGCAGCTTTACTCGGCGCTGGTCTATGATGGTCTGTCGTTGGTGGGTGACATTGCGCGCGGGTTGGACGACATGTTGGCGCGTGACGGACATGACACGGTCGCCGCTGCGGTCGGGTCTGACCGGGCACGCTGGCTCTGACGGACGGCGCAGGTTTTCCCGCATGCGCCACGCCGACACCAGAGGTCTGGTGTCGGCTTTTGCCACGCAGCACCATCCAGCGCTATCCGGCGCGTGCTTCGGCCTGCGGATAGCGACGTGCCATCATCAGCGCACGCGCGGTGTTCAAAATCATCAGCGCAAGCCAAAGCCCGTGATTGCCATAGACCGGCAACAAGACGATCACCGCCACGACATAGATGGCCACCGCCTGCACCATTGCGTTGCGCATGGCCCGGGTCAGGGTCGCCCCGATAAAGATGCCGTCATACATCCAGCTTGCGATTCCGATCACCGGGGCCAGCGCTACCCATAGCAAGTATTGGCGCGCCTCATGCCGGACCTCGGGCGAAGTGGTCATCAGGTCGATGATGGCTGGGCCGGCCAGATAGAACGTGACCCCCAGCAGCAATGCGCCCCCAAAGGCCCATTGCGACGACAAGATCGCGGCGCGGCGCAGGCCGGGGCGGTCGCGCGCGCCAACCGCCTGACCAACCAGCGCCTCGGCGGCAAAGGCAAACCCATCCAGCGCATAGGCCGTGATTTCAAGAAACTGCAACAGCACCTGATTGGCCGCCAGCGTCACATCCCCTTGCCCCGCGCCCAGAAACACAAAGCTGGTAAAGCAAAGCTGCAACATCACCGTCCGCAGCATGATGTCGGTGTTCACACTTATCATCCGCCGCAAGGGCTCGGCTGACAGCAGACGCGCAAGATCGATTGCGCCGCGCGCAAACGCCGCTCGGCACAGCCAGAGGCCGAACCCAAGCCCGGTCCATTCGGCGATCAGGGTCGCAACCGCCACGCCCGGCACCCCCCAGCCAAGCCCGATCACAAACCACAGGTCGAGCCCGACATTCAGCCCGTTCATCCAGACCTGAAGCACCAGGACCGCCTTTGTGCGTTCCTGCGCGATCAGCCATCCCGTGACGGCATACAGCGCGATGGTCGCAGGCGCCCCCCAGATACGGATCGACAGATAGCTGCGCGCCAGCGATTCGACCTCGGCGCTGGCAGGGGCGAACCGAAGCGCCAGCCATGTCAGGGGGACCTGCAACGCGATCAACGCCAAACCGGCCACCCCGGCGATGGTCAGCGCACGAATCAAGATCGCGGAAGATTCAGCCCGGTCCCCCGCACCATGCGCCTGCGCGGCCAGCCCGGATGTGCCCATGCGCAGGAACCCAAAGATCCAGTAAACTGACGCAAGCACGATCGCACCCAAGCCCACGGCACCGATCGGCGCGGCCAGCCCCATCTGCCCGACGACACCCGTATCAACAGCCCCCAGAATGGGCACTGTGGCATTTGACAACACAATCGGCAGGGCAATCCGCAGCACCCGCCGGTGCGTTATGTCAGTCCTCATTGCGCGGCGCGTCCCGTGACGGCATCAGGAAATGCCCTGTCGCCTGGGCAAAAAGCCGGGACCGGTTGTCTTGCCACGCCTCGACATGCACCGACGCATAGCGCCGCCCCGACCGGTTGACGCGCGCGCGCGCATAGGCATCGCGCGGAAGACCCGACCTCAGGTAGTCCACTGTAAAATCGATGGTTTTTGGCAGGCGCGGCAGGTGGGCCGGGTCCAGGCTGGTCGGGTCCAGCCGACCTTGTTCCATATCCTCCCAAAGGGTCTGCCAGGCCAGTTCGATGATCGCAGTCACCTCCAGAAACCCGGCGGTGGCCCCGCCGTGCAACGCAGGCAAAATGGGGTTGCCGATCAGGTTTTCGGAAAACGGCATGATGGCGGTCAGCTCATCGCCCCGACGATCGAACTCGATGCCCATGAACTGAATATAGGGCACGCCGTTGACCAGCGCGCGCAGGGCGGAATCGCGGCGTTGCTTGATGACCTGCACCGGCTCGGGGGGTTTCCGGGTCATGAGCGTGCTCCGCGACGGGGTTCGTTGGTAAAGGTCGCATTGGTCGTAGCGACCGGACGCGTTGTGTCGTCATCGGTCGCTGTGGCGCGCACGAAGGCGACGGTCCGAGTCATGTTATAGCAGACCGCCTCGGCGGTGATGCGTTGTCCGGGGGTGGCCGGGCGCATGTAGTCAACCCGCATACCCAGCGTCGCCGTGCTGCCGGCGCTGCCCGCGTGCAGCATCGACGCAAGGCCCGAGGCCGTATCCAACAGAGCGTAGACCGCCCCACCATGCAAAACCCCGGAGGCCGGATCGCCGACAAGGCGCGCGTCATAAGGCATCGACAACACGACCCGCCCCCCCTCGGATATTTCCACAAGCGTCATCGACAGTGCCTTGGCATGCGGCAGTGCCTCAAGAAACTGATGGGCGATGGTTTCAACTTTCGGTGTCATGCGGTGTCCCCTTTCGCATCAGTAGATCGTGCAAGCAATACCGGCTGCAAGCCCCGTTTCATCCGCAGGCCAGGTCCGGGGCCGATTGCACCGGCCCCCCAATCCGCCTAACTTGCGCGCAGGAGGACCCCCGATGACCGAGCCGCTGCTGAGCTTCAAGGAAATGTGCGCCAAGTTTGACGTGACGCCGCGGACTTTGCGTTATTATGAATACATCGAATTGCTGCGCCCCCAAAAGGATGGTCGTACCCGCCATTACGGCCCCCGAGAGATCGCGCGCATGACCCTTATCTTGCGGGGGCGACGGGCCGGGTTCGGGCTGGAAGAAATTCGACAATGGTTGGAAATCTATCAGCAAAAGGGTACGACAGCCCAGATGGAGGCTTGGGTGACGATGGCAGACCGCCAATTGGCAGAACTGGACCGTCAAAAAGCAGAGCTTCAGGCAGCCATCGACGATTTGCGCGCCCTGCGCGATGAAGGCGCCCGCCTGCTTTGACGAACGCACCGCATAAATTATCGGCACCGCATCGTGCGCAGGGGCCAGAGACAGCGGGACGCGTTCCAACACTGTGTTGTTTCAGGGCCCCGCATGGGGCAAGGCTTGAATACTGCCACCCCGGTTCGTAGTTTCATTTTGCAGTCGGCACATAGGATACCAAAAGCACCCCATGCCTCCCATTGATCCGCAACCGCCCCGTGCGTTCGACGAACAGCGAAGCCTGCAAACCGGACTGCTTGTGGTGATTGCCTTTGCGATCATCATGTTCTTGCTTGTTCAGGCGCAGTTTCTGCTGATCTCGTTGGCGATTGCCATCATCCTGTTCTCGCTCACTTCGGACGCGATCAACACGATCTCTCGTGTGCGCATCGGCAAAGCACGGTTTTCCATCGGGGTTGCCAGCTTTCTGGCCGTCATTCTGATCGCGACAGTGCTGCTGACGCTGTCGGCCATCATCCTCAGTCAGGCCAACACGGTGGTTTTCACCATCATGCAATACGCCGAGCCGACCCAAAAGGCGGTGGCCGAACTGTTTTCCTGGATGGGCGAGGACGTCGAGGCCGCCGTTCTGAACTGGATGCGCCAGATTCAGGTCGGGGACTATCTGCGGACGGCTGCGGGTCAGGCGGGAAACATCCTGTCGGGTACCGTTCTGGTGATCCTGTTCGTCGGTTTCCTGTTTCTGGAACGGCTGTGGTTTTCGACAAAACTGACCAACCTGTTCGGGGATGCCGAGCGGGCGGCACGGGTCGAGCGGATCATAAGTTCCATCATTCACCGGGTGAACCGCTATCTTCTGGTGAAAGCGCTGGTCAGTTTTGTGACCGGCATCCTGGTTTATGGGGTGATGAGCGGGTTCGGGCTGGAACTTGCGACTGCGATGGGGGTTCTGACCTTCGTTCTGAACTTCATTCCGAACATCGGGTCGATCGTGGCCACGGTTGCAACGGCGATGGTCGCCTATGTGCAATCCGGCGATACGGTGATCGGCCTTGCCGTTCTGAGCCTGGTCATGTTGATCCAGTTTGTCATCGGTCAGGTGCTGGACCCGTTGTTGCTGGGCCGCGCCCTGCGGTTGTCGTCCTTTGGAATCATCATATCGTTGGCATTCTGGGCTGCGGTCTGGGGGATCCCGGGAATGTTTCTTGCGGTGCCGATCATGGTTGCGATGATGATCGTCTGTTCGCACATTCCCCTGATGCGCCCTGTCGCGGTTCTGTTGTCGCGCGAAGGCCTGCCCGATACAGAACTTGATCTGGACTCTGCGACCAAGCGCGCGCCGCAGTGATGGTCAGGTCCGTCGGGGCCGGGCTGTCGCCGGGATCCCGGTGGCCACCATCCCCGCCGGGATATCGCGTGTCACGACAGCATTGGCCCCGATACGGGCATGATCGCCCACCGAAACCGGGCCCAGCACCTTGGCCCCTGCCCCAATATCGACCTGTGCGCCGATCCGCGGCGCTATGGGTGACTTTTCGACCAACCCCACCGTGACCTGCTGAAAGATCATGCAATTGATCCCAATATCCGCGTCGGGATGGATGACGATCCCGTTGGGATGCGGCATCAACAGCCCGCCGCCCAGTCGCGCCGTCAGCGGAATATCGGCCTGCGTCACGACAGACCAGAACCTGTGCGCCAACACCCAGCGCTTGCGCGCCAAATGTGACAGCACACCACCATGCCCTTGCAACGCTTGATACTGCCGGATGCTGCGCAGCAAGCGCCGTCCCGGGTCCCAGAACCGCACGGGAACCTCACGCGACCAATCGGGCGGGGTGTCGGGCATGGCGTCTCCTTTTCAGGGGATCATAGCTGGGGTTGACGCATCCCGAAACCCCGCTCGGCCCCGGCGCAACACCGCAATTTCGGCCGCAGGTCAGGGCACGGAACTGAACCGCAAGACGTCCCAAACCACGTCAATGATGCAAATCCCAGGAAGCCACGACCACCTAGGCGGCGCGCATCTTTTTTATATCGGAAATATTGGTGCTTGCCAAACCAAGCGACGACCTTTTGTCATCTATGGAATGGACAGAAATCTGGCGCGGTTGACGGGGCTCGAACCCGCGACCCCCGGCGTGACAGGCCGGTACTCTAACCAACTGAGCTACAACCGCGCAGAATAGCACGAAGACTTGCTTTGGAACGATGGCGCGGTTGACGGGGCTCGAACCCGCGACCCCCGGCGTGACAGGCCGGTACTCTAACCAACTGAGCTACAACCGCACATCGTTCCCCGGCAAGCACCCGGGCGTGGAGCGTCTTTACGCACCCCCGCGCACGGCGTCAAGCGCATCCCGCAGAAAATCCCCGGCTTTTTCCAAGTCACCCGAACTGCCTGGATTTGGTCGTGCAAAAAACGTCCCATAGGTCCGCCAAACACAGGGTCGGGGCCGCGCGATGAGGTCAGCCGATCATGGGTGCTGCGCCGCCGTTGATCTCGTCATAGTGGCGCTTGAGCCGCATCAAGGCGATGCGCAGAACGATCTTGCCCGACCGTGCCGACCAGCCCATGCGTTTCTCGGCAATCTCCAGCCCTTCAAGAAAGCAACAGCACCGCAGCACCGCATCCCCAAGCCCCGGCCCCAGATCACGCAGCGCCGCTGCCACCCGTTCGCGGGCCGCACGCGGGCCTTCGGCCGGGCCGCCATTGCCAAAATCGCCCCGCGCATTTCCGGTCAGGAACCGATCCCAGTTCTGGGCGACTCGGGCGCCCATCTGGGCCAGTTCGAAATCTTCGCGCAGCCGCTCACCCGCCACGACCAGATCGGGGGCCAGAAACGGCTGGCCATCCTTGTCACGCCTGCGCCCCAAAACCGCGATCGGGCTTTCGGCAACGTTGCAGCGCAGGCGGCGCGTTTCGCCACCTTCGGCAACGCTGCGTTCGCCCCAGACGCGGTGCTGATCGGCAAAGGGTGTCGCGGCTTCAGCAAGACCCTGGACGTCTGCGCCATTGTCATTCAGCAACCGACGCAAGGCGGCGCGTCCAGCCTGTGTGATTTCATAGGACGCAACCCGGCCCGACCGGCGGCAAACGATCCAATCCTTTAACGCGAACGCCTGCGCCACAGTGCGGTCCAGGATTGCGGTGCGCGCCGAACGTCCGTCGGGGAATTGACGCAACACCGCCGCCTTTTCCATATCGGGGGCGATGGCAAGCACGGCGCCAGGCTCTGACAGGCGACGCAAGATGCGGCGGGCTTCGCGCTCGATGGTGGCGGCATCGGCCAGCAGGGCGTCGGTACGGATTGGGGCGGTCATGTCTGGGTCATCCTTTGTGCCGTCGGAACAGGTCCGTGCCGCCTGGGCCCGGACCAGAAAATCCAGCGCTTCGTCCACAAGGGGATCTTCGCGCCGGTTCTCGAAACGCCGCACTTGTCGCAAGATGGTCGAGGCGTGGACCCCTTCGCGGCGGGCCAAGGCCCGCAGCGACAGTCCCTCGCCCGTATGATCCAGATAGAGCCGCAC
>JAUSPL010000644.1 GCA_030656535.1 Gemmobacter sp. | reverse complement strand
CAGACGTTTTGGATGCCTCAACTGCTGGCTGGGGCATCATGTGGTCGGTCGGTTCGGTCTGTTCCTGCGCCGGGCGCAGGAACAATCCTGTCCCCATCCCCACGCCCAATCCGACCACAGCCAACACAGTTGGAATAAGCTTGCCCAATGCGGACCCCCCTTAGAAAGGCATGAGAATTTCGGTGATCTGCTGGCCATATTTTGGCTGCTGGACATCAGTGATCTGGCCCCGCCCGCCATAGGAAATCCGAGCACCGGCAATCTTGTCATAGGTGATTTCGTTTTGACGAGAAATGTCCGTCGGGCGAACGTATCCGGTGACAACCAGCTCTCGCAGTTCAAAATTCACGCGCACTTCTTGCTGGCCTTCAATGCGCAAGACGCCATTTGGCAGATCCTCGACCACCGTTGCGGCGACCCGCAGAGTCAGCTTTTCCTTTCGTTTGACGGACCCATTGCCCGAGAAATTGGAGTCGCTTTCGGTTTGGATTGCCTCTGCCATGGTGGCCCCGGCTGGAAGCTTGGGGTCGAGCCGTTGCGGGATACCCAGAAACTGGGGAATTCCCATCGACTGATCGCTGCTGCGCGACCGGCCAGTGGCATTGGATATTTCTGCCTTTTCGTCAATCTCGATGACAACGGTCAGGATGTCGCCGCGTCGCGCGGCACGTCGGTCGCCGAACAACGATCCGCGTGAACCGGTCCACAGCGAAGCGGCATCGGATGGCGCTTCTGGGTCGGCAATGTCCGGTATGGAGTTGGAGTAGATCGCGTGATGTTGGTTGCCACCTTCCAGCGGGCTAAATGCCGGTGCCTTGCCCACGTCGGCCAGGTTGCTGCAAGCGGTGACGAGCATCAAAGGGACGAAACAGATACGCATGATCAGCTTTCAGTTGTTAGGGCCGACCGCGACCGAACCGTCAGGCAGCACACGGCCCGAGACGGTGGTGCGCGAGGCAAGATTCATGATGCGGATCACATCCCCAACGCCGCCCCGGGCCAATGCGCGGCCTTCGGTCTGAATGGTCAATGGGCCGACAGAATAGGCGAGCGCGACGATCTGATTGCGATCAACCACCGTGGGCGGGCCGATATCCCCCGGGCGCAACGGGCGCCCGGCATATAGCGAAACCCGCACCTCCTGCCCTACCGCTTGGGCTGGGTCGTCAAGTGCGCCGGGGACATCGGCCGCGACGATGGTTATGTCGCCGGGGGCGATAATGCTTTGCGCCCTAAGGTTCCGTGTCGCGACGAGCGTGTCAGCATGTGCGGGCATCGCCATCAGGACGATCCATAACCAACGCATCATCGCACTTGCGTGGTTGCGCTGAGCATCTGGTCAGCAGCAGTGATCACTTTGGCATTCAGCTCATATCCGCGCTGTGCTTTGATAAGTTCGGTCACTTCGCGCACCGCATCGACCGAGCTTTCCTCCAGGTAGCCTTGGCGCAACGTTCCAAGGCCATCTTCGCCGGGATTGGTCACGACGGCGGGGCCCGAGGCGGGGCTTTCGACAAAAAGATTGGAACCGATCGCCTCGAGGCCCTTTTCATTGGTAAAGCCAGATAGCGTAAACTGGCCCAATAATTCAGGCTCTACCCTGTCAGAGAAATAGGCATAAACCTCGCCTGCGGCGTTGATTGACAGGCTGCGTGCATCGGTCGGGATTGTGATGCCGGGGACGACCGGGTAGCCGTCCGAGGTCACGATCTGTCCATCCGCCGACCGCTTAAGGCCGCCGTCGCGGGTGTAGCCTGATAGACCCGAGGGCAATGTCACCTCCAGATACCCCCGCCCTTCGATTGCGATGTCAAGGTCGCCGCCGGTCTGTGACAAGGACCCCTGCTCCAGGACGCGCGAGATGGCAGTGGGGCGCACGCCAAGGCCAAGCTGTACGCCGGTCGGCAGCATGGTGCCGTCTTGGGCAGCCACAGTGCCGGGCCGCGCCAGCTGTTGATAATGCAAATCGGCAAACTCGGCGCGCCGGGTGTTGTAGCCGGTGGTGGTCATGTTTGCGAGGTTGTTGGATACCACATCAACCCGCATCTGCTGGGCCGACATGCCGCTTGCGGCGATCTGAAGCGCTTTCATCATACTCTCCTATCGGCCAAGTGTCTGGACGACGCCGCGGATGCGTTCATCCTCACGGTCCATCAGCGATTGACCCATTTCATAGGCGCGCTGCACCTCGATCATCCGGGCAATTTCGGTGATCGGGTTGACGTTCGCGCCTTCGAGGTGGAATTGCAAAATAGTGCCGCCGTCGTCTATCGGCTCGGGTGTGTCGGCGGAAAACAGGGCGCCTGCCTCGTGCCGCAGGCTGTTTGGATCGGCGGGCTGCCACAGACCCACCCTGGCCAAAGGGACACCCCCCGCAGACAATGTGCCGTCGGGCGCCAGACTGACCGGCCCTGCGTCGGGCGGCATGAAGACCGGTGCGCCGCCTGCGTCCAGAAGTCGATAGCCATCAGGGTTCACCAGGTCGCCTTCGGCGTTGGGGGTGAAGTGCCCCGCCCGCGACAGGCGTTCGCCCTGTGGTGTTTCAATCAAGAAGAACCCGTCGCCCTGGATCGCGAAATCGAATGCTCCGCCGGTTCGGGACAATTCGCCTTGGCTCAGGTCGATCGTCCGGGCCGAGGCACGTGCCATGGAAAGCGACGGTGCCTCTCCCACCCGCTTGACGTATTCTGAAAAGATCACGCCTTCCCGGCGAAATCCGGTGGTCGATACGTTGGCAATGTTGTTCGCGACCGCCTGCATTTCGCGCATCAGTCCCGATTGCCTGGTCAGCCCGGTGTAAATGGCGTTGTCCATCTCACCCTCCTTGGATCAGTGGAATGATGCGATCGGTAAAGAATGCGACCAATGTGGCCGTCATGAAGGTCATGGACACCCAGAATACAATGAGCATCGCACCGACCTTGGGCACGAAGGTCAGCGTCATTTCCTGAACCGAGGTCAACGCCTGGAACAGACCGACAGCCACCCCCGCAACCAACGCTACGCCCAAAAGCGGGGCGGAGATGACAACTGCGATCCAGAGACCCTGGCGCAGGACGTCATAGATGACTGCCTCGCCGATCATACCGGCATCCTCAGTATTTCCTGGTATGCCTCGACAACCTTGTCGCGCAGGGTGACAGCCGTTTCAATGGCAAGCTCGGTTGCCGACAGGGCCTGCACCAAGGCGTGTGGGTCGGCATCGCCGGTCATTGCGGCCTTTGCAACATCCTCGCCGCGCGACAGGATATTTGCAAAGCTCTCAGCCATCTGGCCGAAGGCCCCTTCTGTTGATCCGGGTTCGGGCAGGGTCGCGGTTTTCGCCGAAGAATAGGCGGTGGTGGCAAGCAGGCCTTTGATATCCATTCTGGATCTCCTTTATCGACGTAACAGATCAAGCAAGCTTGCCGTCATTTGACGCGCCTGATCGAACATTTT
>JAUSPL010000643.1 GCA_030656535.1 Gemmobacter sp. | reverse complement strand
GAGCGAAGCTTGCGATCGCTGTATTGCTGCTCTGACGGCGTGCGTGGTCGTGGCGCTCCCGTGACGAACTTGTCCCATAGTGCTTCCTTCCATTCCTGCGAAAGGATCGCACCATCAAACCGTGGGATCAAACACCTAACCTGCGCCAGAACCTGCGCCAGAACCTGCGGATGCGTCCGGAACCGGGATCGGTTTCAAGGGTTTGTCTTGAAAAACCGGGGAACCGTCCACATTTTACTCAGGGCTGAGACTTGGTTTTCGCCCTTTGATTCACGCGTGCGACAGGCACACAACAAACCTTGATGGCCTACCTGCGGCCCCTTTTTGCGACAAGGACACGACTGATGTATCCCGATACCACCAATGGCCTGCCCGACCCCGATCTTCAGGCCGGGTTCTATGCCGGGGTGACCTCCAAGCGCCTGATCGCCTGGATTATCGACCTTGTGTTGACAGCGATGATTACTGCATTGATCGTGCTGTTCACGGCCTTTGTCGGACTGTTTTTCCTGCCTGTCCTGTTCTTGACGGTCGGCTTCGTCTACCGCGTGGTATCACTGGCGGGGTCTTCCGCGACGCCGGGCATGCGGTTGATGGGGATCGAGTTCCGCGACCGTTTCGGGCACCGCTTCGACCTCGCGCTCGCTGCTTTGCACACGCTGGGGTACACCCTGTCCATTTCGACGCTGATTGTGCAAATGGTGTCGGTGATCTTGATGTTGACGTCGTCGCGCGGGCAGGGGCTGACCGATATCGTGCTGGGAACCGCGGCCATCAACAGTCCTGCGGCCTGAGGCCAAACCACCCTGGTTTGAATCTCGGGTTTGGTCTGCGGGCGTGCTTTGTGGGGGCGGCGTGACCTGTCCCCGTGCCTGCGCTGCAGGTTCGTTGCTTGTACGCAATGCGCGAATCCCTCTTGGCGCAGGCGAAGTTCGTTGTTACCGTTCACGCGCACCCCAGAGCGGACCCCCATGCGCCACACCCTGCCCATCGCTCCGCAGTTCTATGTGACCGCGCCGCAGCCTTGTCCCTATCTGGACGGGCGGATGGAGCGCAAACTGTTTACAGCCCTTCAGGGTGATCAGGCCGAACGCCTGAACGATTCCTTGTCCAAACAGGGCTTCCGGCGCAGCCAGAACGTGCTGTATCGCCCGTCCTGCGCAGAATGTTCTGCTTGTCTGTCCGCCCGCATCCGGGTTGCTGACTTCAAACCGTCCCGGACCCATCGTCGCACGCTGAAACGCAACGCTGACTTGCGCCGAAACCCGACCAGCCCTTGGGCGACGGAAGATCAATACAACCTGTTCCGCCGCTATCTGGACAGCCGCCATGCCGACGGCGGCATGGCTGACATGGATGTGTTCGAATTCGCCGCGATGATCGAGGAAACCCCGATCCGGTCGCGCGTGGTGGAATATACCCGCCCGCCTGAACCAGATGAAACCGGGCGGCAGCTGATCGCGGTCTGTTTGACCGACATTCTGGATGACGGCCTTTCGATGGTCTATTCGTTCTACGATCCAGCCTATACGCATCTCAGTCTGGGGACGTGGATCATCCTTGATCACATCGAGATCGCGCGCACGGCAGGATTGCCCTACGTCTATCTGGGCTATTGGGTGCCGGGCAGCCGCAAGATGGGATACAAGGCCCAGTTCGACGCGCTGGAAATATTCAAGTCGGGCCGGTGGCAGCCTATTGGCAAACCCGAAGATCATATTGCGTCGCTGCACCCCTTGTCCGTCGATCCGATCGCTGAACAGGTGGCACGGATCAGCCTGCCTGACGGCCTGACCACCCGAAGCTGACGTCAGTGCGGCAACCGCGTCTTGCTGGCAGGTGCGACGTGCAAGGACAGGGGGCTGGGGGCCGCCTTTATGGCGCGGCCAGTCAAACCAGCCACACATCCATGAACGTCTGAGGGGCGGTGGTCAGACCGCCTTGCGCGCCATTCCTGCGGCAATGCGGGCCAGTGCGGTGATGCCCTCCCAGTCGTTGGCCTGCATCAAATCCTTTGGCGCGACCCAACTGCCCCCGACGCACAACACCGTTCCCAAGCCCAGATAATCCCCCGCGTTGCCCGGCGTGATGCCGCCGGTCGGGCAAAAGCTGACCTGCGGGATCGGCGCGCCCAGGGCGCGCAGGGCGGCCGCCCCACCGATGCTTTCGGCGGGAAAGAATTTCTGCACCGTATAGCCGCGCTCCAGCAAGGCCATGACCTCTGATGCGGTGGCAGCACCCGGCAACAACGGCAGACCCGCCGCCTCGCAGGCAGTCAAAAGCTGGTCCGTGCTGCCGGGTGACACGCCAAACTGCGCGCCATGCGCCACTGCGGCGGCGACATCGGCCAGCGTCAGCAAGGTGCCAGCCCCAACCACGCCGCCCGGAACCTGCGCCATCGCACGGATCGCCTGCAGCGCAACAGGGGTGCGCAACGTCACCTCCAGCACGGGCAACCCGCCTGCAATCAGCGCGCGGGCCAGCGGCTCGGCATGTGCAAGATCGTCGATCACCAGCACTGGAATGACCGGCGCCATCCGGCACAGGTCGCGCGCGCGGGCAGACGCCTGCGCTGGGGTCAAGGGTTGTGGCAGGTCGGATGCGGACATGGGCTATGCCTTTCGTAATTCCGGGCTGTCGGCTGGCGATGCACGCGGTGGCAGACCGCTTGAAACCGCGTTTGTTATAGCCTGTCACCCGGGGGCGCGCAAAGGGAATGTTTGCGCTAACGCAGGTCATCAATGTCTTGCTTCAGCGACCATTTGCCGGTTGGCAGCGACGGCGCGCATGCCTATTGTCGCCAGACAGACTGCCGGCGGCTTTTGCGTCGCGGGCCAAGGATACCAAGGATACGACGACCGACCATGGCAGGCCCGACCCCTGATAAACTGACCGCCGACAAACCGCGGCGCGAAAGGCCTGCGATTGGCCTTGGCGACAGGGCTGGCACGAAGTCAGCCCCTGCGATGTTCACGCAGCCTGTGCGCCAGATCGTGATGATGTTGTTCGTCACCGGGCTGGTCCTGGCGGGCGGATACTTGGTGTTTCCAGCGGTCGAGGGGGTGTTTCTGGCAAACCCGTGGCTGAACGGCTTTATCGGCATGGTGTTCTTGTTCGGGGTCGGCTCGTGTTTCTGGCAGGTGATCCAACTGAGCATTTCGGTGTCGTGGATCGAACATTTCGTGGCCCAGCGGGCGGGCCATGAAATTACCGCTGCGCCCCGGTTGCTGGCACCTTTGGCGGCGTTGCTGCGGTCGCGTGGCGCAAAGATGCAGATTTCATCGTCGTCGTCGCGCTCGATCCTGGATTCGGTCGCCACCCGGATCGACGAGGCGCGCGACATCACGCGGTATATCACCAACCTTCTGATCTTTCTGGGGCTTTTGGGTACGTTTTACGGGCTTGCCACAACGGTTCCCGCGCTGGTCGAAACCATTCGCAGCCTTGCGCCCAAGGAAGGCGAAACCGGCGTGCAGGTGTTCGGCAAACTGATGGGTGGCCTTGAGGCGCAGCTGGGCGGCATGGGCACAGCGTTTTCGTCATCGCTGTTGGGGCTGGCGGGGTCGTTGGTCGTTGGCCTGCTGGAACTGTTCGCCGGGCACGGTCAGAACCGGTTCTACCGCGAGCTGGAAGAATGGCTGTCCTCGATCACGCGTCTGGGGTTTGCGTCGGGGGACGGCGACAGCGGCGGTCCCGACCAAAGCGTGTTGGCGGCGGTTCTGGATCAGATGGTGGTCCTGTTGGACGCCCAGCAGGCGCGCGCCCTGGCGGACCGCGAACAGATCGGCGAAGGGTTCGAAGCCTTGGCCTTGGCCATGACCCAACTCATCGAACGTGATGACGTCGGGACAAATACCGCAACGGCGCTGACCCGGATCGCCGAAGGTCAGGACAGGATCATCGACGCCCAGGACCGCATGGTTGCCGCGCAGGACAGGCTGACGACCGCGCTGGCCTTGCCCGATGGCGGGGCGCATGTCGATGCCGAAAGCCGGATGCGCCTGCGATCCATCGATGTTCAGTTGCTGCGCCTGCTGGAAGAAATGACCGCCGGACGTCAGGAAAGCACCGCCGATCTGCGCGCCGATCTGGGGGCTCTGATCGCTTCGGTGCGGCAACTTGCGCGGGGGGCGCGCTAGGTCATGGCCCTGTCGCGGCGCGGCGGATCACGGATGGATGCCAGCATCTGGCCCGGTTTCGTCGATGCGATGACCGCGCTGTTGCTGGTGCTGATGTTCGTGCTGACGATCTTCATGATTGTCCAGTCGGTGCTGCGCGAAACGATCACCACCCAGGATGGCCAATTGGATGAACTGACCGCGCAGGTCGCGGGTCTT
>JAUSPL010000642.1 GCA_030656535.1 Gemmobacter sp. | reverse complement strand
TCGAGCGGCAGGTCCGGCTGCGCGTAGCGGCCCGCGCGCACGGTGGTTCCGGTGGCGATACCCTCGGCGCGCGGCCGCCCCCCCCCCAGCGTGACAAGCGCCACATTGCACTTGTCCGCAGCAATTGCCTCGACAGCATGGGCGACGTGGATCTGATAGGAACAGCCCCCCGTATCGGTGGTGTCGATATGGCGCAGCTTGGTGAGGTTCATGTATTCAACGATGGCAAAGGCCCCGATGCCCGGCATGTCATTGCCACAAATGAATCCGTCAACATCCGCATACGTCAGCCCAGCGTCGTCAAGCGCGCCTTTGGCCGATTCTGCATGCAATTGGGCGATGGTCTTGTCTGTGGCAAGACGCGTCGGGTGTTCGTAGGCGCCAACAATATAGGCAGCGGCTGTCATGCGTGGTCTTTCCATTGATCGTCAAGAAGGCTGCCACCCATGGCCGCAAGGCGGCGCAGCTGCTCTGAAGGACGCAAGCTGTCCATCCCCTCGGCGTCGGCCACCGCGTCAAGATCGGCCGCGATCGACGCCAGCCCCCAGCAGTCGGCATAGTACATCGGCCCCCGGTCACCCTGGGCCAGCCGTAACCGTGCAGATAGATCACGTCGATTTCGCTCGCGCGTTCGACGATGCCTACTTCCAGCACCCGGGTGCCTTCGTTGATCAACGGGTAGAGCAAGCGCTTGCGGATCTCATCGCGCGCGATCTCGCGCTGGGCCACGCCAAGCCGGGCAGCGACTTCGGCGATCAACTGGCTGACCTCCGGGTCATCGGCGCCGGTGCGGGTCTCTTCGGTATGGCGATAATAGCCCTTTCCGGTCTTTTGACCCCAGCGTCCTGCGTCGGCCAGTGTATCCACAGGTTCCTGGCGTTCACCGCGCGCTTTGCGCAGGCGTCAGGCGACGTCCAGCCCGGCCATGTCGGCCATCTGGCACGGCCCCATGCGAAAGCCGAATTCGGTCAACACACTGTCGATGTCGCGGGGGCTGGCCCCTTCCAACAGCAGGTGCTGTGTTTGCAGCGTTCGCGGCCACAGCATCCGGTTTCTGACAAATCCATAGCAAACGCCGACCACCACCGGGATCTTGCCAGTCTTGCGCGCCAGCGACGTGATGGTCGCCAGCGTTTCCGGCGAGGTGCGCGCGCCACGCACCACTTCAAGCAGGCGCATCACGTTGGCGGGGCTGAAGTAGTGCAAGCCAAGAACGCGGTCAGGTCGTTTGGTCACGGTCGCCATTTCCTCGATATTCTGGTAAAAGGTGTTGCTGGCTAGGATGGCATGCGCTGGTGCTGCCGCATCAAGCGCCGCGAATACCCGCTTTTTCAGGCCATATCCTCATAAACAGCCTCGATCACCAGATCCGCTTGCTTGACATCTTCTTCCAGCCCGACGACCCAATCGAACCGCCCCAGCGCGGCTTCGGCAGCGGCTGGGCTGATCCTGCGGCGGGCAACCTGGCCCTCATAGACGCCCTCTATACGGCGGCATGCCGCCTCAAGTGCCTCTGCCTCGGTTTCGATCATGGTGACATGATAGCCGGCGTTCGCCATCGTCATGGCGATGCCGCCGCCCATGGTGCCCGCACCCAGTATTGCGACCCGTTGGATGGTGTGGCGCGCCGTGTCGCGGCCGATGCCCTGCACATGTACGCAGTCACGTTCGGCCAGGAAAGCAGGGAGAAGCGCCTGCGCCTCGGGGCCTTGCCGCAGTTGGTGAAAGGCCGCCATTTCACGCATGAGGGCCGTGTCGAAATCGGTGTCAAAGGCGTCCCGCACGGCAGAAACAGCGGCCAGGGTCGCGGGGGCCGGGTCCGCAGAAAGGGCGGTCGTGCGCGCCTCGAACGCAGCGCGGGCTGCGCTCTCGGCTTCTCCGGCAAACCACGGCTTGCGGTCTCGGCTGCGGGGCAAAGGCGCAGACAACGTTGCGATCAATACGCGTGCCGCTTCCGTCAGATCACTGGTGACCACCTGGTCGATCATGCCCAGCGCCGCTGCCGCTGACACCTGTCGTCCCGTAGCAATCATATCAAGCGCCTTGGCTGCACCGACAAGGCGCGGCAGCCGCTGGGTTCCTCTCGCGCCCGGGATCAGGCCCAGCGTCGTTGCAGGCAGTCCGACACGCCCGGCATCAAGGGCGATGCGGGCGAGGACAGCCCATCGCGATCTGGTGTCCACCGCCCAGCGCGACCCCCTGAAACGCCGCAACGACAGGTTTTGACATCCGGTCCATGTCGCTCAAGAGGTCATGGATCTGCGGCCCGGTGCGCGGTGCAGCGCTGCCAGATCGGAAGGACCAAGCTCTCCTTCAGAGGTGAACATCACCCCAAGCCAGCCCGTCTTTGCGATCCGCGTATAGGATTTGCGGTCGAAGCAAGTGTTTTCGCGAAGCACCCAGATCGCCCTAACATATTGATTTGCATTAGTAAAATTTCGCGCAACAGCGCGCAGCATGTTCCGGTGTTCCGGCTCGTGGGCCGTTATAGACTGCGCAAACATCTACATGTTTTCGTTTCGGTTCCGAGTACATCTATTCACGATCGCGCCAGCGTGATCAATAATACGGATATAATATCAATATATGAACGCAGTGTGGGCATTTGACAGTTTCCGATTCAGCGGGACGTCGGTTGTCGTCGCGGGCGGAACAAGCGGCACAAACCTGGGCATCGCCGACGGTTTCGTGGCGGCAGGGGCTCAGGTCGCCGTGATGAGCAGGAATGCTGAACGGGTTGAAACCGCAGCCGCGCATCTGCGGCGACACGGTGGCAATGTGCTGGGCGTGACCGGCGATGTGAGCGACATGGAACAGGTGCGCGCGGCGATGGCCAAGGCCCATGCAGCGCATGGTGATTTCGATGTTCTCGTTTCGGGCGCGGCAGGAAACTTCTTGTGCCCGGCGCTTGATCTGTCGTCCAACGGGTTCAAGGTCGTGATCGACATCGACCTGAACGGTACCTTCCATGTCATGCGCTGCGGCTACGACTTTGCCCTTCGGCCGGGGGCATCCTTTATCAATATCTCGGCACCGCAATCGACCTCACCCGCACCGATGCAGCTCCATGTCTGTGCAGCAAGGCAGGGCTGGTTCAGGTCATGCGGGTGCTGGCGCTGGAATCGGGCCCGATGGGAATCCGGGTGAATTCGATCATGCCCGGGCCCATCGCCGGAACAGGCGGGCTGGAAAAGCTGCTGGCCACAGACAGAAATCAAGATTTGAAGGCCGCATTCCCCTGCGCCAGGTCGGGCAGTGCGACGACATCGCCCAGATGGCGATGGTCCTTGCGTCGCCCATGGCCAGCTATGTCACCGGAGCCTTGATCCCGGTTGACGGGGGTGTGTCATTGCTGGGCGGTCGAAACTACGCAGGCAACCCCGAGCCGACCCGATGAGCGTCGGACATTCAGGAGAAGTGGCAATGTCGAAACCGGCAATGATCAAAGAAGTGACGGATGGCGTCGCCATCTGGCGGCTGAACCAACCTGAACTGCGCAATCCTCTGTCTGCCGAACTGAAGGCCGAGTTTACACAAGCCGCAGCCGAATTCCGTGACACACCAGACCAGCGCGCGCTGATCATCACCGGCACTGACGACATCTTCTGCGCAGGCGGCGATCTGCGGTCGATGGACAAGACGCCCGGCACGGTGGGTACACGCGGGCGACTGGCCGAAACGCATGCCTTCATGCAGGTCCTGACCAGTGTCGAAAAGCCGGGGATCATGGCCGTCAACGGGTCGGCGCCGGAACGGCTATGGCAATGCCGGGCGACATCATCATCGCCTCTGACCGGGCCTATTTCTCCTCTGGCTTTCCAAGGGTGGATGTATTGCGTGACATGGCGCTGCTTTACACCCTGCCAAGGATCATCGGGATGGCCCGCGCCAAGGATTTCGTCATGACCAACCGCAAGATCAAGGCGCAAGCGGCGCTTGAAATGGGGACAGTCAGCCGCATTTCCCCCCATGACCGGCTGATGGAGGATGCGATGCAAATCGGGCACGAGATCGCCAATGGACCCGGCGTATCGATCAGACCGTCAAAAAGCCTGATGAAGGCAGGAATGAGGGACACGTTCGCGACCTATCTGTTGCGCGAAAGTACACGCCAGGCCGTGGTTTTTGGCACCGAGGACTTTGTCGAAGGTGTGCGTGCCTTTCGCGAAAAGCGCCGTGAAACGGGCCTGCGTGGGCTCACCTTGACCTCCTCAGGACGTGCAGATGCCGGTGGCGCAACCTCGGCGCCATAACATTTGAAAGAAGAACAAGGCAGATGGTTGCTGACAGTGGACAGCCGGAATACGCCACGCCCCGGTCGGCAGACAAGATGCTGCACATTCTGGAGGTCCTGACCGTAGGCAACGATGGGTGGACACTTTCGGCGATTTGCAGGGAAATCGAGACCCCAAAAAGCAGCGTGCTGAACCTGATGCGCGCGCTCGTCCAAAGCGGTTATGTTGACCATCGTGACGGCTTGTACAAACTTAGCGCCAAAAGCTTTGTATTGGCGTCGGCCATGCTGTCGCGCCGCACCTATCCCGAGGCGGCCCTGCCGTCCCTGCGCCGCTTGGTAGAGGCCACGGGAGAGACGGCAAAGATTTCGGAGATCACGACCGAGGGCGACGAGTTCGTCTATATCGCCAAGGTCGAGTCGCGCCACTCACTGCGCTTTGCCGCCACTGTCGGCGATCGACGCCCTTTGCATTCCACCGCAGCCGGGCTTGCGCTGCTTTCGGCGATGCCACTCGCTGCCGTCCAGAGCTATCTGCAGCGCGCCACGTTCACACCGCTTACGTCGCTTACCAAGACCAGGCGGATCGACGTCGCCAACGCCATCGATCAGGCCCGCGACAGAGGTCTTGCCATCACCACCGGCGAATCGACGCTGGGCCTGAGTGCGGTGGCCGCACCGGTGATCGGTGCGGGCGGACACCTGTCGGCGTTGGTACTGGGTGCCCCGACCGAACGCTTTGATGCCCGGTCCGAAGAGTTCATCGAAAAGACCGTCGCCACCGCGCGCGAAATCTCGGCGATGATGGGGCAGATCGGGGACGCGCGCGCACTCTGATCCGGACGCACGCGCGCACGTCACATCTGGTTCGACAGGTACATGACGATCTGCGGGAACACGAACAGCAAGATCACGACCACAGCCTCCGCCAGGATGAACCAGATCAGCCCACGAAAGATCGTCCCAAGGCGGATTGTGTCGCCAACGATACCCTTCACCACAAAGGCATTCAGCCCGACAGGTGGCGTGATCAATCCGATTTCTCTGAATTTGCTCACCATGATGCCAAGCCAGACCTTGTCGAGCCCAGATGCGGTGAAAAGGGGCAGTAAGATCGGCACAGTCAGCAGCACAAGGCCGGTGGGATCCAAGAAAATGCCCAGCACCAAATAGACCATGGCGATGAACAGCATCAAAAGCAGGGGGCTGTATTCCATCCCCTGTGCCAATCCGGCCATATCACCACAAAGATCAACACCTGAAGCTGCCATATTCCCGGCAGCGCGCGGAACCGGTCGCTCCACGTAACCTCTTCCGCGACCGCCGGTGCTGGATTCGGGTTCAGCTTGCAGCGCACAATGATCATCACCGCATAGGCAAACGCCGTCAGAATGCCGGGAAGGATGACTTCATGACTGACTATAGCGTGATGGGCGTAGCGGACTTCCGCGCGATGGTGCGCGACCATGTGGTTTCAATCTTTCCGCCAGAATTCCTGCATGCTGCGCGACGGATCGGACCGTCGGAGGTGGCCGAGTATAATCGCAAAATGTCCGAACGCGGCAGGATCGCACCCGCCTGGTCGATTGAATTCGGCAGCATGGGCCTCGACGTGGCCCATCAGATCGCTTTTGCAGAAGAACTGAGCGCCATCGGCGTACCCCGCCTGCACGAGATAGGCTTGCACATGCTGGGCCCATTGCTCATGAAACTCGGGACCCAGGCACAGTAGGACCACTTTCCGCCCAAGATCATCAGCACCGAACATATCTGGTGTCAGGGTTATTCCGAACCGAACGCCGGATCTGACCTTGCGTCGCTGCGGCTGTCGGCGGTGCTGGACGGGGACCACTGGGTGCTGAACGGTCAAAAGATATGGACCACAATGGCGCATCAGTCGAACATGATCTTCGTGCTGGTACGAACCGACAGCTCCGTCGAACGGCATCAGTTTCTTGCTGGTGGACCTCGACAGCCCCGGCATCACGGTCAAGCCGATCCATACCCTGTCGGACGAACTTGAGTTCTGCGAGGTCTTCTTTGATTCAGTGCGCGTGCCCAAGTACCGACTGGTCGCCGAGCTACACAAGGGATGGAGCATGGCAAAGGCCCTGTTGGGCCATGAACGGCTGTTCGTAGGCAGCCCGCGGTATGTCAGTGGCGCATTCGACCGGCTGACATCCCTGGCAGAAGAGGAAGGCCTGTTCGAGCCTGGCAGCTTTCTGGACCGCTATGTGCAACTCGAACTCGACTATCAGGACTTCGTGTCGCTCTATAGTGACTATTCGAAATTTGTGAAAAATGGTGGAGAGTTGGGCGCAGAAGCATCGATCCTGAAGTTGCTGAGTTCTGAAACCTATCAGGCGATCACCGAGGAAATGCTGTCGGCCAGCGCCGAAGCCGGGGTGATCGGCGGGCAAAACGAAGGCAACCAGGCCGAAGCCGCCACGCTGTTCTTTCAGTCGCGCCCGTCGACAATTGCCGGCGGCACCAGCCAGATTCAGCGCGGGATCATCGCCAAGGCCGTACTTGGCTTGCCGACCTGACCAGGGGAAATACCACATGCACTATATACAAGACCTGAGCCACGACTTCTCCAGCATTGGCCATCTGATAGAGCCGCGTTCGGTTGCCGTGATAGGTGCCTCGGCTGATCCGTCGCGTATCGGCGGACGACCGATCCGGTGGATGCTGGAGAGCGGGTTTGACGGTCCGATTTATCCGGTGAACCCAAACCGTCAAGAGGTTCAGGGACTGCGCGCCTATGCTTCGGTTCAGGATTTGCCCGAAGCGCCCGACGCCGCGGTTGTCGCGGTTTCCGCAGCACAGGTGCTTGAGGCGCTTGTGGCGCTTGGCGACAAGGGAACGCGGGCCGCTGTCATTTTCTCCTCTGGCTTTGCCGAAATGGGACCCGAGGGCGCGGCGGTCCAACTGGAAATGCGCGCCATCGCACGCCGCTATGGGATGCGTATTCTAGGCCCCAACTCGCTGGGGCTTTTCAACGCGCGCCGAAACTGGTTTCCGACCTTTACCACGACCTTCGAATCCGGTTGGCCAAATCCGGGGGGCATCAGCATCGTTTCGCAGTCAGGCGCCTTCGGTTCGCATATCGCCACGCTTGCGCGCAATGCAGGGCTGGGTGCCCCACTGTGCGTCATGACGGGCAACGAGGCCGATGTCTCGGTTGGCGAGGTGATCGGCTGGCTTGCCACCGATCCGCAAACCACCGTGATCGCCGCCTATATTGAGGGGATCAAGGACGGCGCCACCCTGATGGCAGGGCTGGCTGCTGCGCGTCGGGCGAAAAAGCCGGTGATCTTGATGAAAGTCGGGCGCAGCGCCATTGGCAGCCATGCGGCGAAATCCCATACCGCATCGATTGCGGGGGACGATGTGGTGGCGGATGCCATCTTTGCCGAATTTGGCGCGATACGGGCGCATTCGGCGGAACAGTTGCTGGATTTTGCCAATGTTGCAGCGCATGGCATCTATCCTGCGCAAAACACGTTGGGGATTGTCACGATCAGTGGTGGCGCGGGCGTCTTGATGAGCGACGCTGCCGAGGAATACGGCGTGTCGCTGCCCGAAATGCCCGAGGCAGCCCAGCAGGAGCTTCGCGCGGTCCTGCCGTTTGCGGCCTTTCGCAATCCGATCGACTGCACCGCGCACCTCGTCAACGATACATCGCTTCTGGGCAAGTTCATCTCATCGATGATGCGGGAAGGCGCATACAGTTCGGTGATCGGGTTCTTTGCCCAGATCGCGGGGGCCGAACCCTTTGCCTCGATCCTGCTGGACGAGGTGCAGGCAAAGCGGGCCGAATTCCCCGATCGACTGTTTGTGTTGGTTGGCGTGATGTCGCCAGAACTGCGCCGACGCTATGCCGCGATCGGGGTGTCGGTGTTCGAGGACGCAACGCGCGCGGTGGCGGCGGTTGCCGCGATGGGGCGGCTGGGTGATACGTTTGCAGCCCCAGCCCATGTCGCACGGACCGCGACGGGTCAGGTCAATCTGCCAAAATCCAACCCAAGCGAGGCCGGTGCCAAGGCATTGCTGGCAGATCACGGCATAGCCTTTGCGCGTGAATCCCTGTGCACGACCGCACGACAGGCGGCGGACATGGCGGCAGACATCGGATTTCCCGTCGTGCTGAAAATCGTCTCGCCCGACATCCCGCATAAAACGGAAATTGGCGGGGTGCTGCTGGGTGTCGCCGATCCTGCGGCAGTCAAGGCCGGATATGACATTTTGATCGACAGGGCGCACAAGGCAAATCCGCAGGCGCGCATCGAAGGTGTGCTTGTCGCGCAGCAGGTGCAGGGTGGGGTGGAAACCATCATGGGCATCAAGAACGATCCGGTGTTCGGCCCGGTGGCAATGTTCGGGCTTGGCGGCATCTTTGCCGAAGTGATCCGCGACGTCGCATTTCGGCGCTGCCCATTCGACGTGGGCGAAGCCCGCGCGCTGATCGGGCGCACCCGTGGCGCTGCGGTCTTGCTGGGCGCGCGCGGGCGGCCCTGCGCCGATATCGGCGCAGCGGCGGACATGCTGTCAAGGTTGTCGGTCTTTGCCGCCTCTGCCGGTGCGGGCATCGACAGCATCGACCTGAACCCGGTCGTTATTCTGGACGATGGTAAGGGCGCCTATGCGCTGGACGCCCTGATCGCGCTGGCCGCGCCGGATTGACACGGACCGCGCGCAGTCGTGGCTTTCCCCGCACCCTGCCCCCCCAACGGCCTGAAAAGTTTCCCTTGCGCGGTTGGTGTGTTGGAAAGGGTCACGCCGCCTGCCCCTGATCAGGGGTGTCTGTCCAGGCAAGGTCGGACCGATAGCGTGCGCCAATGCGACCCTGCTCCAGCGCAAACAGGTGCAGCCAACCATTGTCGAACAGCGCGCGCACCCCTGCATGCCGGGCAAGGATGTCGGTGATCGCCGCGCGCGGGGCCTCGATCATCACCGACAGCCGAAGCGGATCATGCATCAACCACGCGCCATCGTGAACGGCCTGCTCCGGCAGGCCGGGGCGCAACATGCCGCCGTTGCCTTGCACCACGCCGATGCCGCCAACAACGTTGTGAATCAGCTTGTTGCCCGCGCCAAAGGCCAAGGGCGCGACGGCCGATCCGTAATATTGCAGGCTTATCCAGCTTGCGACCACGACCGGCGCGGTCAAGATCAACTCCAGCGTTGAAAACCCCTGATCGGCTTGCCAGTCGTAGCTGTGCAAGAACGCCCGGCCCTGCAGATCAACCCCGGCGGTCATCGCGCGAGGGGCTGCAATGAAGGTCGCGCAACCGGCAAGACCCCATTCGGGCCGCACCTCGGCCCAGTCCAGCGCGCGCCGGGCCAAGGTGTGCGGCGCGGCCCCGGGCAGGCGGGGGGCACGCTTTGCCCGCGCCGCGCCTGCCGCGCGGTCAAGCCACATCCGCGCAAGCCGCAGATCGTCGGCATGCGACGGGGCCGGATCGTCGTGATACAGGGTCACATGATCGGTCGTGGTGTTGTGCAAGCCCGCCACGAACTGCGTGTCAGGGGGTAGCGATATCCCGTGGCCCGGTAGCCCCGAACGGGTTTCCGCATCATTCAAAAGGCGGGCAAGCAGGCGGGCAGACACCTCGCCCGTCTGGCCGCCACAGGCCCCGCAATGATAGGCGCTTTCATGCGGGTTATTGGTGACTTGGGCCCCATGGCCCAGCAGCAAGATCAGCCGGGCATGACCGGTGGTCAGGCTCATCGCCCTTAATACGGCGGCACCTGTCGCGGCCTTTTCCTTTGGCGACAGGCCACCGTCGAACTGGGGGGCGGGGTCGGGTGATCTGGCATGCGTGCCAAGGCCAAGGCTGGATTTGATCAGCTTGACGGCATAGGCTGGTCCTGCCGCCTCGACAAAGGCAAAGGACGAAACCGCTGCCTGCCGGAACCTGCCCCAAGCCCGGGTGGTGCGCGCTGCGATCCGCGCGGCCTGCTCTACTGCGGGGTCGGCATGGCTGTGACTGTGCAACTCCGGGCGCAGCAGCACCGGCACATGGGCGGCCACCTCATCGGTGCCCTGCCCGCGATGGGACAACGGCAAACCGAAAAAGCCTGCGAAGCCGATGGTGGCGATGCCGGGGTCCACCGCCTCCAATGCGCGGCGAAACACTTCGGACCGCACGTCGATGCAGAAGGCCGCCTGCATCGCGGGTCGACCGCTGACAGCCCTTGGCCCGGTCAGCACTGCCGCGATCCGCCGTTGATGAGCGCGTTCGGCCGCATCTTGCAAGATCGCGTCGGCCACGGAATCAGGCGTCGGGGCTATCGCAACAGCATGGGCCAGCAGGGTCTGCTGCCACTTGGCGGACAGCCCGGGGGTTTGCGCCAAAAGCGCTTCTTCCCAGACAAGCCGGATAGCCAGAAGGTCGGTCAGTGTCTGGTCGCTGCGGCCCGCAAGCTCGGCCTGCCACAACAGCCAGCGCGCGTGTTGCGCCCAACCGCCAAGATCCATGAAAAGCCGGTGAAAGGTCGTTTCGGCGGCATCCTCGGCTATCCCCAGTCTTTCGCAGGCAGATAGTATCGCACGCTCGGCCGTATCGGGCGCATCCGCCACATGGGCGCAAAATCCGCGCAACCCGGCGATCTCTGGCGTCAGATCATGGTTCGCCCAGTCGCGCCAGGCGGCAAAGGCACCACGTCCGGGGGCGGGCGACCACAGGGCCTGACCGCGATCAAAATGCCCCGCCGCCCACAGGCTGATGCAGCGCGTGACAATGGCGGGCCAGTCCTGCCCACTGGTCTCTGCCGCAAGGTGTGCGACCGTGGGCAGCGCGACCGGGGCCGGGGTATGCACAGCAAGCAGGGACTTCAGCTGCGACAGGTCTGCCGGCTTCAGGCCCGAATGACACGCGAACAGGGCGGCGCCAAGGTCATCATCGGTGATCTGCCCCGCCTGTATCTGCGCGGCGTAATGGGCGCGCGGCTGGGTCAGCCGCACCCCCGCCACCCGCGCCAGCCGAACCGCAGCGGTGGCAAGGTCTTCGCCGGTTTGGCCAAGGAAGGGGTTTACCGCGACCGTTGCCGACAGCGGAAACGCCGGCGGGATCGCGCGGGCGGCGGATTCCGCTGCGCGCAGCAGGCTCTGGCACCGGGCGGGGGCAATCTGGGTGTGTTTGAGGTACATCTGGTGTCTCCGCTGAAATGGGCTAGTGGTTGGCGGTCCGGCGAAAGCCGCCGGTCAGCCGGTCGAAAACGGCATTCAGGTAAAGCCCGTTCGCCAGATGCACCCGCAGGCCCGACGCGGCCGGATGATGCGCCCAGAGCGGGAACAGCGCCTGCGCGACGGCAACCAGGCCAAAGGACAGCACCGCGACCACGATCAGCGCCCATTCCAACGCCCCGGCAACCGGCGTCTGCGGCAGGTGCCCCCCCCACAGCGCAGACGCCGCGACATGAAAGCCAAAGTAGGCCAGCGTGGCCCCAAGCGATGCGACAGCGGTCCGCAGGGTCAGGGCGCGCGGGGCAGCGTCGGCCAGACCCTGGGCGACAAGGTAGGCCACCCCGAACACAAGGATCGCGCCCAGCGCCACCGCCTGCGGCGATTTCGGCCCCACGACAAGGGAAAACCCGCTTGCCACCCCGGCATACAGGATCAGCGCAAGCGCAAAAGCCCGCGCCACGGCCCCCGGTCCCGGCACCGCAACTGGGCCCGGGCGGCGAATGCTGGCCACAGCCCGCACGGCACTGCCCGACGACAGAAAGGCGTGCGCCTTGTACATCGAATGTGCGACGATGTGCAAAAGGGCCAGCGCCCAAAGCCCAAGCCCGCATTGCAGCAACATGAACCCCATCTGCGCCACGGTAGACCACGCCAACGCGGTCTTGACCGCGCTTTGCGTCAGCATGACCGTCGCGCCAAAAACCGCAGTAAGACCGCCCAGCATGACCAGCGCTGCCATTGCGCCCGCACTTTCCTGGACCAGCCCCGCAAGGCGGATCATCAAGAACCCGCCCGCGTTGATGATACCCGCGTGTAACAGGGCGGAAACCGGCGTTGGCGCCTCCATGACCTCGGTCAGCCAGCCGTGCAGTGGAAAGGCGGCGGTCTTCAAGGCCGCGACAACCACCAAAATGGCCACCGCAACCTGCGCGGTGACCGATAGCCCAGCCGGGGCCGCGGCCGTGATTGCGACAAGGTCACTGGTGCCAAAAGCCACCCAAAGCAAACCACAAGCCAGCAGCAACAGCACGTCACCCGCACCCCAAACCAACGTGAACTTTGCCGCTGCGCGCCGCGCCTCGGGCCGGTCGGCATAGAACAGCAACAGATGCCGCAGCCCGACCCCAACCGCAACAAAGGCAAGGATCAACACCAGCAAACTGCCAGCCTGCACCAGCACAAGTACCGCACCCAAGGTGGCCAACATCTGGCCATGAAAGGCGCCTTCGCGCGTCTCGCCATCAAGATAGCGCCCGGAGTAGCGCACCACGACCCAGCCGATGAACGTGACCAAAAGCGCCATCGTCGCGCTGACCGCATCCAGCCGAAGCGCCAAAAGGCCCGGACCGTCGCCCACCGACAGGGTCACAGGCCCACCAAGCAGCAACTGGACGACTCCGCCCGCTGCCAGCAAGACACCAAAGGCCGCAGCGCTGGCGGCAAGCCGGGGCAGACCGCCAGGTCTGCGGCCCGGACGCGCAAGGGCGGACAGCGCGACGGTCATCACAACAAGCGGGGCGAAAAAGCTGAGAGGGGGCAAGGCATCCATGATCGGGTCTCCGGATCGGCGTCGGGGTCAACAGCATCTAGCCCTTGCCAAGCTTTCATAAAATTTCATATTTTAGGCAGAACCGTTCTGTTTGATGGAAGCATGGCGCAAATCAACCTTCACCACCTGCGGCTGTTTCGGGCCGTTGCAACCGATGGCACGCTGACGGGGGCGGCGCGGGGGCTGAACCTGTCACAGTCGGCGTTGTCCACGCAGATCAGGACTCTGGAGGCCACGCTGGGGCACGATCTGTTCGAGCGCCGGGGCCGGGGCCTTGTGCTGACCGAGGCCGGGCGCATTGCCCTTGATCACGCCGAAGCGATTTTTCGCACATCCGAGGATCTGACGGCAATTCTAAGCGAAAGCGGGCGGACACGCCGCAGACTGCGCGTCGGGGCGTTGGGCACCTTGTCGCGCAACTTTCAGATGCAATTCCTGCGGCCTCTGGTCGGGCGCGCGGATGTCGAGGTTGTTCTGCGATCGGCATCGCAAGCCGAGCTTATGCGGTCGCTTGAGGCGCTGGAGCTGGATGTGGTGTTGACCAACCTTGCCCCCCTTCGCGAACCCGGTGATTTCTGGCTGGTTCACCGGATCGACGAGCAGCCCGTCAGCCTGATCGGGACGCCGGCCCGGGTTGGGTCGGGGCGCACCCTTGCCGCCCTGCTGTCGCAAGAGCCGCTGGTCCTGCCATCGCCAGGCACATCCCTGCGATCCGCCTTTGACGGGCTGGTGGCGCAATTGGGTGCGGTGCCACAGATCGCCGCCGAGGCCGACGACATGGCCATGCTCCGTCTTTTGGCACGCGAGGATGTGGGGCTTGCCGTGATCCCGCCGATCGTCGTGCGCGACGAACTTGCCTCGGGGCTGCTGGTCGAGGCGCTGCGCCTGCCGGGGATTTCCGAAGCCTTTCTGGCCGTGACCCGCAAAAGGCGCTTTCCCAACCGTCTTTTGGCCGAGTTGTTGTCGTTGACCGATCCGGCGGGTGACCCAGAGCCCTGACCGTCCACCGCCGCCGGGAAAGGCCGTGCCTGCGAGGCCGACCGACGACCCGACCGCAGCAAGGCCTTCGTCAGATATGATCGCAGGTCTGATGCGGGCAGCGCACCATTCGTTTCGCCCAGTCCAGCCGATGAGGTCGTTGTTCCGGGCCACCCATCCCGAAAAACATCCACCGGCTGCACTGATTTCATGCGGTCGGTGGACGGCGATTTACAGGGTTCCCAAGGCTATGCCTTGGCTGCGGGCACAGTTGGGGACGTGCCGAACTGCTTTTCGGTGACACGGCGATGCGCAGCATAGGACGCGTCACTGCGCGAGATATAGGTGTAGAACATCGGGACAACAAACAGCGTGAAGAACGTCCCGATCATCAGTCCGGTAAAGATGACCAACCCCATTGCCTGACGCGCGGCAGCCCCTGCCCCTTCGGCGATGATCAGTGGCACCACGGCCAGCGCCATCGCGGCGGTTGTCATCAAGATTGGCCGCAAGCGCGTCTTGGCCGCTGACACGATGGCCTGACGGCGTGACAGGCCGTAGGCTTCGCGCTGATGGTTGGCGAACTCCACCATCAGGATGCCGTGTTTGGTGATCAAGCCGATCAGCGTGATCAACCCGACCTGCGTATAGATGTTCAGCGTGCTGACCCCAAGGTATAGCGGCAGCATGGCGCCAAAGATCGAAAGAGGCACTGACATCAGGATGATCAGCGGGTCACGGAAGCTTTCGAATTGCGCGGCCAACACCAGATAGATGACGACAAGGGCCGCCGCAAATGCCAGCAAAATGGTGTTGCCTTCCGATTTCTCCAACCGGGACTGCCCGGAATATTCGATGAAGAACCCATCGGGCAGGACCTCGGCTGCGATCCGCTCAAGTTCGGCCAACGCAACACCTGTGGACAGGCCCGGCATCGGCATTCCCGACAGCGTGGACGAGTTCAGCTGGTTGAACTGTTCAATCGCCGCCGCGGCAACACCGGGGTTCAGCGTGACCAACGATGCCAGCGGGACCATGGCCCCCGACCGGGACCGCACAAAGAACTCGCGCAGCTTTTCAGGGTTGTTGCGCCATTCGCGGGGAACCTGGGTGATGACGTCATAGCTGTTGGAATCGCGGTCAAACTGGGCAATGGCGGCACCACCGACCAGCAGGCCCAAGGTGTTGCCGATTTCAGATACCGAAACACCCAGTTGCGCGGCACGGTCGCGGTCGATGGTGATACGGACCTGTGGCGCGTCAAACGACAGGCTGTTTTGCACCACGATGAACATGCCGCTGGCCATCGCCTTGGCGCGGATTTCCTCGGCAATCTCGACGACGCGTTCGGGGACGTGAATCGACTGGATCACCATGGAAATGGGCAACCCGCCTCCGGCTCCGGGCAAGGACGGCGGGGCAAAGACATAGCCCTGCAACCCCGGCGCCCCATCCAGAATGCCCTGAATCTCGGCTTGGATTTCCTTTTGGCTGCGGGTTCGTTCGGACCAGTCCTTGAGCGACCAGATGTAGAAGCCTGTATTGGTCGCGCCCCCCATGCCCGCCACCGAGAACGAGGTCTTTACCTCGGCAATGTCCGCGGTCCGCTTTGCGATTTCCGTCGTGAAGGCGTCGGTATAGTCCAGTGTTGCATATCGCGGGCCATTCAGAATGGCGAACAGCGCGCCCTGATCTTCTTCGGGTGCAAGCTCTGACGACGTGTTCAAGAACATGAACCCGGTGGCCCCCAGCAAAGACACCACCATCAACAACGTGACAGGTCGATAATCAAGCGACGATGACACGCGGCGTTCATACCAGTTCGACAACCCGGTCAATGTGCGATCCACAACCCGCTGAAACCGCCCCGGTTCCCCGTGGCTGAGCAGGCGAGCCGACATCGCCGGCGTGATGGTCAAGGCGACGATCCCCGAAATCACCACTGCCCCCGCCAGTGTCAGCGCGAATTCCGTGAACAGCGACCCGGTCAATCCGCCGGTGAACGCCAGCGGGGCCAGAACGGCGGCCAGGGTGATGGTCATGGCAATCACGGGACCCGTGATTTCCTGCATACCGACGATAGAGGCTCGGGCCGGCTTCATTCCGTCATCAATATGACGGTGTATGTTTTCAACCACGACGATGGCATCGTCCACCACAAGGCCGATGGCCAGAACCATGGCCAGCAGCGTCAACAGGTTGATGGAATAGCCAAGCGCCAGCATGATCGCGCAGACACCCACCAGCGACAGCGGAATCGTGACAATCGGCATCAGGACCGACCGGAACGACCCAAGGAACAGCAAGATCACCACCACCACGATGGCCACAGCCTCGGCAATGGTCTTGAAAACCTCTGCGATCGACGACGAAATCGTTTCGGTGGAATCGTAGACCAGCGTGACCGACATGCCCTGCGGCAGGGTGCTGTTCAGCAAGGGCAGTTCATTCAGCACGTTCGCGGCGACATCCAGTTGGTTTTCGCCGGGCGCAGGCACAATGCCGATAAAGATGCCGGGCTGGCCCGCAAACGTCACGATGGCATCCGACGCCCCCGACGCAAGCTCGATCTTGGCCACATCGCCCAGTCGCACGACCCCGTTGGTTCCCTGCATCAGCGGCAGTGCACCAAAGGCTTCGGGGGTCTGCACAGTAGATTCAAGCGTCAATGAGTAGATGAAATAGTCATTCTCGGTTTTGCCCGGCGCAGACAAGAAGTTGGAAGATCTGATGGCCATCAGCACTTCCGATGCCGTGACACCTCGCGCCGACAATTGCAGCGGATCAAGCCAGATGCGCATGGCGTATTCGGCAGAGCCCATGATTTCCATCTGTGCGACGCCGTCGATATTGGTCACGCGCGGCCGAACCACGCGTTCCAGATACTCGGTCAGCTGTTCTGGCGTCATGTTGGGGTTCTGAACGGCCAGATACATCAGGGCAAACGTCATCCCCGTGCCTTTGACGACCACCGGATCCTCGGCGTCGCTGGGCAGCTGACCCCGGACCTGCTGCACCTTGGACATCACTTCGG
>JAUSPL010000641.1 GCA_030656535.1 Gemmobacter sp. | reverse complement strand
CTGCCAGGCACGGCCTGCAACAACAGGAGGCAGGGGGATCCAGACTTGCCCCGGGCAAATGCGCCCAGATCGGACCTAACCAGATCGGACCGAGCCAAATGAGCCAGGACCCGGTCAGGCCGGTCCATGCGCCACGCGGGGGCGCCCCGAGGCGGTGACGGTAACGTCGGCTTCGATGAACATCGTGCGGCCTTCGATTTCGGCTTCGCGAATGTCGCGCGCAGTGGCCATGTGCAGATCCTCCGCCCCCGCGGCGCGGGCGCGGGCGCTGGTCTCGGTGGCCAGGTGGGTTTCCATCGCGATCAGCGCTGCGTCGCGCGTGGCAAAGACCTGCGGTCCGTCCGGCAGATGGGCGGTAAAGCGACCCTCGGACGGGCTGCTGACAAGTCCTGTCAAGCGCATCGAGATCTGGCCGACGACGGCGCCAATTGCATTTGCGACGCCTGCGTGTGCGGGCAGCACCATGCGCGCCGAAAGCAGGTCCCCCACCGCACCGTAATAGGTGGCTGCAGAGGCGCCCAATCCTATCACTGGCACCCCAAGACCCACGTTGATGCGCAACGCACCGCTATGGCCACGCAAGCCCGCACGCAACAGGGGGTGATGCGCAAGCGTTTCGGGGGACAGCCCGTCCCAATCGCCATCTTCGGCCAAGGCGGCCTCCAGCAGGCAGTCGGCGGTCTGCGTGGTCAGTTGGTCGATGATGGCCTGCGCGAGGGTCGCGGCTTCGGGGGCAATGCGGTTGCCTGCCCCGTTTCGGCGGCGCGCCATCAACCGCAGCGCCTTGGCGGCGGCATCGGCGTCCCAGCCGGTCTGATGGCCCAGAACGTGGCTGGCATCCGACGGGGTCACGCCCGCCACCATCACAAAGGCACGCGAGACCAGCCGTTCCAGCGCCGCCAGCTCCAACCTTGTGCGCAACACCTGCGCCACCGGCACCGGGGTCAGGCCTGTGCGGTCCCAGACCGCCGCCTCGCGCGGGGTCAGGCCATCCACCTGGCGGGCAAGCCGAAACACAAAGCGCCCGTCGTGGTCGCCCGCAATGTCAGACGAAAGCGCACGGTCAAGGGCTGCATGTACCGGGCCGGGGTGCTGATGCGCCAGCAATGAGATGGGCACCAGACGGCGCGGCCCGAGGTGCAGCCCACCTTGCAGCCCTTGGGCGACCAGATCCACCGCGCTGTCGCCACCAAGTCCGGTCGTGCGCATCGCCACCGCCTCGACCATGGTTCGAAATCGCCCGACCCGGGCGCCTTGCGGGTCAATTTCCGGCAGCCCCCTGCGCAACAAGGCGACATCTGTCGTGGTGCCGCCGATGTCGGACACCAGCGCCTCGGACAAACCCGTCAACCACCGCGCCCCTACGATGCTGGCGGCCGGACCAGACAGAATGGTTTCAATCGGACGCTCGCGGGCCTGGGCTGCCGACATCAGCGCACCATCGCCGCGCACCACCCTCAACGGCGCCGTGCTCCCGCGTGCGGCAATCTGGTCTGCGCATGCATCGATCAATCGCGCGATCATGCCAATCAGCCGGGCGTTCAGCACCGCCGTCAGGGCACGCTTGGGGCCGTTCAGCCGCGATGACAGTTCATGTGAACAGGTGACCGGCAGTCCGGTCACCTGACGCACCAGGGCGCGGGCGGCGATTTCGTGCGCGGGATTGCGCACGGCAAACCGTCCTGCCACCGCAATCCCGGCAAGCCCGATGGGCAGGCCAGCCAGCGCCGCCGCAAGCGCGGGCAGATCAAGTGCGGCTGTTTCAGCGCCGGATGCCTCGTGTCCGCCCGCAACCGCGATCAGCGGGTCGCCCTGAAGCGCCTCGGCAAGGCCGGCACGGGTCATGTCGCCTGCGTCAAACCCGATGGACACCAGGGCCACCCGCCCCCCCTGCCCTTCGACAAGCGCATTGGTGGCCAGCGGGGTGGACAAGGACACCAGCGCCACCTGATCGGCAGTGACCCCGGCCGCCGCCAGTGCTGCGTCCATCGCCTGCGCGATACCCGCTGCCAGATCAGGCCGCGACGTCAGCGCCTTGGCCGATCCAAGCACGCGGTCCTTAGCTCCGTCCACGATCACCGCGTCGGTATAGGTTCCGCCCGTATCGACCCCCAGAAACACCGCCATGGTTTTGCCTTTCGCTGTCCGACCTCTGGCATAGCCCGCGCCGCCGTCCACAGCCAGTCCCGCAGGCGACAGCGCCCGACCTGTCCGCGACATACCAAGGCTATCGCGACCAGAGCCACCCACAAGGCGGTGTTGGCCCCGGATCGGCAACGCCTCTGGGGCGATGCACGCGTCTGTGTCAGCCCCCTGTGTCAGCCCCCTGCGGCGATCACCTTGAACACACATGGGTCGCTGACCAGTTCGGGCGGGGTCTGGCACAGCCCCTGCGCCACTTGCCAGGCGGCCAGCACCTTTGGCACATAGGCGCGGGTTTCGGCATAGGGCGGCACTCCGCCGTTTGCCTTGACCGCCCCTTCGCCCGCGTTATAGGCGGCCAGAACCATCACCGGGTCGCCGTCGAATTCCTTCATCAGCCAGTTCAGATAGGCAACGCCGCCCTTGATGTTTTGCGCCGCGTCCTTGCTGTCGGTCACGCCGAACCGTTCTGCCGTCGCGGGTATAAGCTGCATCAGGCCCTGCGCCCCGGCAGAGCTGACCGCATCCGCGCGACCAGCGCTTTCAATGCCGATCACTGCCAGTGCCAGCGCGGGCGACACGCGGGTGCCGATCGTTGCCTTCAGGATGTCGATGCCGTAGCGGCCTGCGATGTCTTGCATGTGCTGCATGCGTGGCCCGTTGACCCCCGGCCCCTTGGACAGCGTCGCCATTGCCAGTGTGAACCGTCCCGCCACATCCCCCAACCCCGGCGGGACCTCTTGCCAGTACCAATCGAACGCGCCCCCGGTTGCGACCACAGCCGGAAGCAGCGCAACCGCACCATCCAGCCCACCTTGAACACCTTTGGGCAACGGATCTGGCGCCACCGGCGGCGCCATCAGACGCGCCTGCTCTTCGGGGTCGATCTGCACCAGCGACCGTTTCGCCGTCTTGCTGGTTGGTGGCTTGATCCGCTTGAAGGTAAAGTCGTTCTCGGCCCAGAGCGGGTCAGGTGCCGCGAGGCACAAGAGTGCAAGGCCAATGACGGCAAGACCTGGCGCGCCCAAGCCCGGGCGGGAAACGCCTGAAACGGGTGTCATGCCCGCACCAAGCCACTTTCGCGGAGAATCGGCCCCGTGAGTTCGCGTCATGACGGTGGTCCT
>JAUSPL010000640.1 GCA_030656535.1 Gemmobacter sp. | reverse complement strand
CGGACCTGCCGGTCATCTTCATCACCGCCTTCCCCGAACGCCTGCTGACCGGCAAGCGGCCCGAGCCTGCATTCCTGATCACCAAGCCGTTCACCGAAGATCAAGTCCGGTCATCGGTCAGCCAGGCCATGTTCTTTTCTTCGACGGAAACTCTGGCTGCCTGACCCTCTCATTCCAAGGTCCGGGACTTTACGGGCCAGAAAGCCGGGGCAACGCATGCCCCGGCTTTTTCAATTATATCAACATACTGCTCTGGATCACGGAACCATCTGGGGGCGTGCGCGTTCACCTTGTGCAGCGCCAGCTGAAGGGCGCGCCTTCAAGGAGAACTCCTATGATCCGCAAGTATTTTGGCGCCGGCCTTGTCGCCGCGCTGTTCGCGACGACGGCGATGGCCGGAGTCGAAAAGGTGGCCAGTGTTGAGGTGACCGCAGATATTTCGGCAATCCAGAACGAAAAGGCCGCAGCCTATTGGGGCAACCTCGCTGAGGATCTCAAGGCAGCCATCATCACCAGGATTGGTGACCGGATCGGCGAAAAGGGAGCCGTGATCACGATCGATATCCGCGAAGTCGAGCTTGCCAATGCATTTGAACGCGCATTGAACTCTGCCGATGCGGTTCTGGTTGGGCAGGTCATTGTCAATGACGAAACCGATCATGGCAACGATGCGGCTTATGAGCTTAGCGTGACGCTGGGCGGGACGCCGCTGGTTCCATCTGCGGACGGAACGATCACGCTCAGCACCACCGACACGCCTCAGGCTTACTCAATCCTTATCAACCTGTTCGCCGATCAGGTGATTGAACGTATGAAGTAGGCCCTGCAGCGTCAAACCCACACATTTTACGTGGGGTATTGGCGCGCAACGCGCCAATGAGATCTGCCACCGTTTCTGTTGAGAACGGCTGCCCCAACAACAAGTCGTTGCCTGGGGCGGCTTCTGCTTCTTCCCCCATGAAGACGATGTGCTGCGCACGTTCAGCCAGCAGCTGGCCGAACGGCGTCAGCCCGAAGTCCGTCGGGTCCGCGCAAACAATCGCAGCATACAGCGTGCCAACCTCTTGCAGAATTGTCGACGCCACTGCGGCATTCGCCGCGATCAGAACACGTGCACCAAGGTCAACTTCGGCCAAGGCACCGGCCAGATCTTCGGCCACCAACGTCATCGGCTCGACCACCAGATAGAGCGAATCAGACATTTTTTACCCTCACAGCCAGTTTCATGATCGCTATATGCACTGCGTCCGGGCTAGCCTGCATTAACATGTGATGTAGCTTACTCAGAGGAAACCATATGAGCATCACGACGGATTGTGCCGATTGCCCTTTGCGCAAGATGAAGCTGTTCTTGCCGTTCACGCCCGAAGAACTGGAGTTCATGCGCCACTTCAAAACGGGCGAAGTCACTGTGCCTCGTGGCGCGACCATTCTTTCGCAGGGCGAGCGATCAGCGACGTTATATACAGTATTGTCCGGCTTGGGCACGCGCTCTGTGATGTTGGAAGACGGCCGACGACAGGTCATCAACTTTGCTTTTCCGGGTGACTTCCTGGGACTTCAAGCCGGGATCATGGGCGAAATGCGGCACACCGTGAACGCCATCACCCCGATGACACTGTGCGCCTTTTCCCGCGACCGGGTCTGGGAACTATTCCAGAACCAGCCCGCCCGGGCCTATGATCTGACCTGGATCGCGGCCGTCGAGGAACATTTCCTGGGCGAAACAATCGTCACGCTGGGCCAACGCGATGCGACCGAGCGGATGGCCTGGGCCTATGTGCGCATCTGGCGGCGCCTGTCTGCGGTCGGCCTGGCGAAAAATGACGGTGTCCCGCTGCCGTTTCGTCAGCATGATCTGGCCGATGCACTTGGGATGTCCTTGGTACACACCAACCGGGTCGTCGCCGCACTGCGCCGCGCCGGGCTCGCGACATGGTCCAACGGTTGGTTGCAGTTGCACAATCTGGCGGCCCTGTCGGCACTTGCGGGCATCCCGATGGAAAAAGAAGAACAGCGGCCAATAATGTAGCAAATGGGAACCGAAATTTGCACGGAGCGTTGTTAGATCAAGGCGCGCGTCTTTCGCCAGACCTATAGTTGATTCTTGCCGCAGTCAGATTCTGGTGCCGCATCGGTGCCCCTGTCCCCGGCTTTCCAAAAGGAGATTCCGATGAGCGTGACAAAGTCCACCAGCCAGAATGTCAACGAGGCCCAGGAAAAAATTGCGGCCGCAACGCAGGCCGTGCGCGACGCGACTGTCGCCGTTGCAGATGAGGCCAAACACCGGGCCACCGACGCTGTAGACTCGGCGCGTGAAAAGGTCGCGGAAGCCGCCGATGAGGCCAGGCACCGGGCCAGCGACGCCGTGGGTTCGGCGCGCGACAGACTTTCGGCCATGGCCGAAGATGTCAAAGACCACGCACTTCACGGTGCCGAAACGATGCGCGACGCAGCGGATGAACGAGTCGCCAAGGCCAGCAGTGCTGCCGCCGACGCAGGTCAGCGGTTGTCAGACGGCTTGCGCCAAGCTGCGGATGAGATCGCGCCCGGGACCATCTTGACGCAAATCCTGACCCTCGCGGCCACTGGCCTGACCGGCGCCGCAAAGCGCGTTGACGGTGCCACGCTGTCATCGTTGGTGACGGATACCCGCGGGCTGGTTCGGCGGCATCCTGCGGCAACCGTCGCCGTCGCGACCGTCGCCGGCTTTGCCTTGATGCGCATGCTCAAAGCCTCGCCCACGTCGGACGATCTTGATGACACGGACGAGAAAAAGCGTGACACCTGACGGCTCGCCACCACTTTCGACACTGGATCTGGCGGCCGAGGTTCTGGCCGCCGCCCTACAAGTCGCGGACTCCGAGGCTGCGGTGATCAAAGCCGAACTGGCCGAGGCCCGACGGCGCGCGGTTCGCGGAATCATCCTGGGGGCGGTCGCTGCTGCGTTCGCTTTCTTCGCCATCGGCGTCGGCTTGGCTGCAATATTGCTTGGCCTGATTGCTCTCGGACTTTCGCCTTGGCTCGCAGCATTGGTGATCTTTGCTGCGCTCGTTGTGGTCGCTGCAATCTTGCTGGTTCTGGCGCAGCGGCTGTTCACCTATGTTGCGCAAACTCCCGGGCGATATCTGGTCCGGCTAAGCAGTTTGTCACAAACGATTTTTTCGAAAGGGAAGCCTGATGCTTGACCATTCTCAGGATACTGCAGCGGCACTGCACCGCTCTGATCAAGACCGGGCCGCACTTGCGGCCGCGATCGACACGCTCAAGCAGCGAATTGTCGACCAAACCGCCGTTCCCGTTGATGCACTGACCCAAGCCGCGCGCAAGACAGCCAGTGTGTGCCGGGCAAACCCTGTGGCGACGGGCGTGATTTTGGCCGGACTGGCGACATTGGCCTATACCGCCCTGCGGACAACCAACACCAAGGCCGCGCCGTCGCCCATCGCCGGGACTACGCGCGAGGCAGTCGCCCGCTGGGCCGATGACGGTGGTCCGGTTCTTTCAGAGGCCGAAAGCGCGGATGTCTGGATGGCCGAGGCCGAGGGCCTGCGCGCACAGCTTGCTGCAGCGCGCAGGACGCTGGACGCTGCGGCCAAGGCTGCCGTTGCACCCATGGCCGACATCGCAAGGCATCGCGCCGACCTTGCGGCCAACTATGCGGCAGATCTTGCTCGGGTCTTCCGGCACGGGCTTTCGGATCTGACGGAGGCGGCACAAGAACGCATTGCCGCCGCCCGTGAATCCGCCTTCACCGCAGGCGAATCGGTTTCCGCCCGCAGTACGGCATTTGTCACCAAAAGCCCGTTCCTTGCGCTGCTGGCCGCGCTTGGATTGGGCGCAGCTGCCGCCGCAGTCTTGCCCTCAACCGGGGTCGAGCGCCGTACATTGGCCGCCCCCCGCGCCCGACTATTGGCCGAGGCGCGCCGCCTGTTGGCTGAAGAGCGCGCCTGAACGCATATCCGATGGCCGGTTTGGGAAAAACCGGCCATCGGACGGATTGGTGGCAACGCCCGGCCTGCAATGGATCACGCAGCGCGTCCAAGCCTTGCACAGGCAGGGTACTCTAGAGTGACGGATTATCGAGAATCATCCACCGCGTTGGGGATATCGGAGAATCAACGCCATGACCATTTCCATTGGCTGCGGTTCCGGGGGCGCCCCGGAACTTGTGGGCCCGGCACAGGCGCTGGCTGAACACGGCAACGTCTCGTATCTGTGCTTCGAAGCATTGGCAGAGCGCACCTTGACCCAAGGGGTGCAGGCGTCGCGATCAGGCAATTCGTCCGGTTATTGCGAACGGCTGGCAGCACGGTCATCCGGGGCCACAGGACGCCGCGTCCCGACAGGTTGAAGGTGCAGGTCAGATTCGATGGCGGCTTCTGGCCGAGGCCGAAATCGGATACGCCGGGCCGGACGCCCGCGAACGGGCGACGCTGGCGGGCGACATCATCCGATCACGGATCGTCGCGCGGGGCGGGTTCAACGGCCCGATTTCAACGGCCCGATCCGTTTCGATCTGATCAGGATCAGTTCTTTGCATGCATCGGCGGGGCTGCCCGCAATCGGATCCGACGATGCCCGGTTGCGCGTCGCGATGCGGACCGATGAAAAAGCCTGGGCAGATCGGTTGCTGGAAGAGGTGCAGGCGCTGTGGCTGGGCGGACCCGCAGGCGCTGGGGGCTGTCGCGGCCGGATCACCCCCCGTGTCATATCGCAACCCACGTTCATCGACCGCGGTCTGGTCAAACTGTGGGTAAGGTATCTTCAATCATGAAACGGATCGTACCGTTGCGCGAGATCGCGTCGGCGCGGGCCGCAGACACGGGAAATGTCTCGAACGTTGCGGTTTGGGCCTATTCCCCCCGCGACTATCCGGCGATCAAGGCCCAAGTGACCGCCGAGCGGGTCAAGGCTCATATGGTCGGTCTTGCAAAGGGCAAGGTCGAACGGTTTGAACTTGACGCCCTTGGCTGTCTGAATTTCGTGATGCAGGATGCGCTGGAAGGCGGGGTCAGACAGTCGCTCAATCTGGACGCGGACGGAAAATCGTTCAGCTTTCTCATCCTGTCGATTGATGTTGAAATCGTCGTGGAACAGTGACGGCCAACTGTGGGTGCTGACGATCGCATGACCGTTGACAGATAGAATTCCTTTGACGGCTGCAAATGCTGATAGCACAGGTCGGCCAAGGCTGCCGAATTGGTGCCGCCAAGCAATCGGATCATCTGGTCGTGGTCTTGGCCAGGGTCGGCAACAAACCCCCGATGCGCAATGAACCGCATCCGGATGGGCAGTGTTTGGCGGGCATAGGCCGAGATGGCGTCGCACCGTGCGGCGTTGCCGCAGGCCTGAAACAGGGTGCCGTGAAACCGGATGTTTGCATCGAACACCCCGTCAAGACCCTCGGTCTGGTGGCTGGCCTTGTGGTCGGCTTCAATCCTGACAAGCGCGTCGATAAGATCGGGTGGGGCTGGCAGCGGAATCCGGGCCGCCGCCGACTGCTCCAGAACCTCGCGCACCGCGTACAGATCACGAACTTCCTGGCTGGAATATCCCTGCACCCGTGTGGCGTGATTGGGCGTCTGGTTTGCCAATCCAGACTGACCAGATCGTCGAATGCCTTGCGAACCGCATGCCGGGACGCACCCGTGCGTTCGATGACGTCATCTTCGGTCAGATGTTCACAGGGCCGCAGACGGCCAGAATAGATATCGGCCTGAAGCTTTTGCGAAACATCCTTCCATACCCCGTGAGCGCGCATGTTTCAGGCCTGCATGGGAATGTGAAACAGAATGTCCTGTGGTGAAACCGCTGCTTCAAGCTTGGGACGAGACAGCCCGATTTGCAAGCCGCACACTGGTCGGACCCGCTTGCGACGGCAAATGATGGGCTTCGGCAGCTGACGCCCCAATAGGTTCCCCATACGGCGTAACGAATGCCCCGCAAACTGTTTGGCGGCATTGCACGCGTCATGCTTGGGCTGCGCGATGGGCTCCATATGTCCGTGCGCAGTTTCCTGGGTGTGACGACAGCCCCGCACATGTGCGCGCCAGACACAGGTGCGCGAATTTGCCAAGCATTCGCCCAATAAGCTCGCCGACGTAAGAACAAAGCCAGAAAAAATCGGCAGGCGCAGATAAACAAGCTGAACCTCTTGCAGTTGGCCAGACCAAACAGAGCCGCATGCGGGTCAACTGTTGATAAAGTGACCTTCGTGGGAGAGAGACGGACAAGAAGCGAACACCAAGCCATGAATTGGCTCTTGCCTTGATCGTTGCTGCGGCGACGCGATCGCTGGCACAAGATCAGACTGAGCTCGGGCTTTCTTGAATCTGCGCACCCCCTGTTGCCAAAAAGTTGGTTGCTGACTGGCTGGCAACCAACAGCTACATCAAGGCCGGGATGTTTTGATGTTGCTTCTCAGCTTTACCGAAGAGTCGGCAGGCATTCGGGATGGGATCACCGATGCCGGCTATGTTCTGACCCCGTATTTCCGGGCGGAGTATTCCAAGATGAACATGGTCTTGGACATGACGCTGCTGGTCAGCCAGGGCACCGGCCGTTGCAGTGACCTTCCGCACCCGTTCGATTGAGGCTGAGGGGCGTTGTTGCATAGCTCACACCTGAGGCCTGAGAGCCCCTTTCCCCGTCATCATCAGGCCACGCGAGCGATCTTGGCCGTGCCTAGGGCCGAGAAGCGGTTCATCAGTGCGATGCGGATCTG
>JAUSPL010000489.1 GCA_030656535.1 Gemmobacter sp. | reverse complement strand
TTGACCGCGTGCCAGCAAGGTGCAACAGTTGAATTGGCCCCAGTTGCGTTGCAAGGTGCGCATCGCCGGGGGTCGGTCTGCCATGCGCCGCGGTGGTTGCCGCGCGTGCCTGCCCCTGCATCGCATCACTGGCCGGCGCAGGTCGCTGGAAAACAAAGCCCACGCATGCGCCGCCATCAAGGCTTCAGGGTGCCAGGTGGTCCTTTTGCCAGTCCGGCATATAGTCCACGCGGTCACAGTCGGCAAAGCGGGCGAGCCGACAGAGTTCGGTTTCAAGCCTTTGAGTCCGCGCCTTTGTCAGACGGATGCCTGACTCGGGCCAGAAGGCTTTGACACGCAAGGTAGACTCTGCCCGGAACGCCTTGGCATCCAGTCGCCCAACCAGACGGTCACCTTCCAGCACCGGAAAGATGTAATAGCCCCAACGGCGCTTGGGTTCGGGAACAAAGACCTCGATGCGGTAGAAAAAACCGAACAGGAACTCTGCACGCTTGCGGTCGCGCAAGGCGGGGTCAAAGGGCGACAGGACACGCATGCGGGTCGTGGGGTCCGGTATCGCCTTTGCCACATCCAGCACATCGGGGCGGGCCAGTGCTTTGCTCATGGTTCCGTCGGCGCCTTCGACGGTGATCTCTGTCACCTCGCCGCGCGCGATTGCCGCAGATATCCAGCCCTTCACCGCCTCGGACGGGATCGCGTTCCAATAGGCCTGCACTTCGGTTGCACTGGCGAAACCCAGGTGATCAAGGGCGGTGGAGCAGGCCCATTCCACCTTGTCCTCAAACGGGATTTCGGCGCGAAACAGGGCGTCTGGGACAACACGTTGGGTCAGGTCATAGACCTTCTGGAACCCGTCACGCCGCGTGATCGCAAGCTGTCCCGTGCGCCAAAGCCATTCCAAAGCGGTCTTGGACGGATGCCAGTCCCACCAACCGCCTTTGCCCCGCGCCTCACCCTCGCCGACATCAGAGGACGTCAGGGGGCCTTGCGCCGCAATCCGGTTCAAGATGGTGTCGAATTGTGCCTCATAGCCGTCGCGGAACCACTTTTTCCAATTCGCGCGCAGGCGGCGCTCGTCGTGGGCAAACCGGTGTTTCCAGTAGGGATAGGTCTGGATTGGCAAGATCGACGCATCATGCGTCCAGTGCTCCCACAGGGTTCGGTTGTGTTCCAACAGCGGTTTCAGCGCGGATGGTTTATAGGTCTGACGGCGGCTGAACAGGATCATGTGATGCGCGCGTTCGACCGTATTGATGCTGTCGACCTGAACAAAGCCGATGCGCCGGATCAGGGCGCCCAGATCTGCGCCTGTGGCTGGGCCGGTCGGGGCCTCGGTCAACGCGTGACGGTGCAGAAACAGGCGCCGGGCAAGTGTGTTGGGCAGGTTTGGCAAGGTCATGTGACAGAGGTATCAGGTGGCCCTGTCCAGTCAATCGGCCAATGGATCAGGCTGGCAATTGGCACCGGACAAGGGCCCCCTTGGTATCCGGCGCAGCCGCCTGCGCTGTGATCCACGCGCAGGGTTTTCCATGGGGGCTGCAAAGCCTGGTCGGGCCGTTGCGGCGTCAGACCCTCCGTCCGGCAACGTAGGTCGCAGCGATGGCGCGATCATCGCCCATCATGATGGTGGGAAACAGCGCGTCCCAGATCGTGTCTGCCCGCGTGATCGCCTGCGCGATGGCTGGGGTGGACCCCAGGTCGATCACCACCAGATCGGCCTCCATCCCCTGGGCGATGTTGCCGATACGGTCATCCAACAGCAACGACCGGGCTGACCCCTGCGTGGCCAACCACCAAAGTTGCGACGGGTGCAGCGCGGTCCCGCGCAACTGTGACACCTCGTAGGCGGCCGCCATGGTGCGCAGCATGGAAAACGAAGACCCGCCCCCGGTGTCCGTGGCAAGCCCGATCCGGTGTCCTGCGGCCTTCAACCCCGCCATGTCAAACAGCCCCGACCCGATGAAGGTGTTCGACGTCGGGCAATGGATCAGGCTTGCATCCACCTCGCACAGCCTGTCACGTTCGCGCGGTTCAAGGTGGATCGCGTGACCATAAAGCCCGCCGTGGCCAAGCAGGCCATGCGCCTCATACGTATCCAGATAGTCGCGGGCGTCGGGGTAAAGCCCGCGCACCCACGCGATTTCATCGGTCTGCTCGGACAGGTGGGTTTGCATCAGGCACCCCGGGTTGGCCTGCCAAAGCGCCCCCAGCGCAGACAGCTGATCAGGCGTCGAGGTGGGCGAAAACCGCGGAGTGATGACATAAGACAGCCTGTCCACGCCGTGCCACTTCGCCAACAACTGCGCGCTGTCGTCATAGGCGCTTTGCGCGGTGTCGCGCAGATTGTCGGGGGCGTTGCGATCCATGCAGGTCTTGCCGGTCAGGGCACGCAGGCCCCGCATCTGCGCCTGTTCAAAGAACGCGGTTACGCTGGCGGGATGGATGGTTGCAAAGGAACAGACCGTTGTGGTGCCATTCGACAGCGTCAGATCGAAATACCGCGCAGCAATGGCGGCTGCATACGCGGGGTCGGCAAAGCGGGCTTCTTCGGGGAAGGTATAGGTGTTCAACCAGTCGATCAGCCGCTTTCCCCAGGACGCGATGATCGCCGTCTGCGGAAAATGTGCGTGCGCATCGATGAACCCCGCCGAAATCAGTGCGCGGCCGTGGTCGGTGACGGGGGCTTGGGGATATGCGGCGCGCAGCGCATCCGCCGGGCCGGTTGCCACGATCCGCCCCGCGTCGATCAGCACGCCGCCCCGGCTGTCAATCCGTGCGGCGCCGGGGCCTTCGGCAAACGGATCCCCGTCAAAGGACAGCACCTGCCCGATCAACATCTGCATCGATTTGCCCCTTTGTACGCGGATACGGAGACAACCTAACCGGCTTTTGCGTCCGGGTAAATTTCCCCATTGCCTCTGTTTCTTTGAAGCACCTTTGGTTAAGGTCACATAACGGACCGCGACAGGTGAAAAAGGGCAGGGCATGGCACAGGATTTCGGGAACGGGGGGGGCGACGATCAGGCACTTGATGCCCGTCGCGTCGCCGCGATCCTTGATGCGGTTGAACAGGGGAATGCAGAACGGCTGACCGTTTTGATGGACCCGCTGCACGCGGCCGACATCGCCGACTTGCTGGAACAGATCAGCAGCCCGGCGCGTCGCGGGCTTTTGGCGCTGTGGTCGGGGCAGATCGACGGTGAGATCCTGTCGGAAATCGACGACTCCATCCGCGAAGAGGTCATCAACTATCTGTCTCAGGACGTTCTCACCGAGGCCGTGCGGGAACTGGACAGCGACGACGTCGTCGATATTCTGGAGGACCTCGAAGAGCCGGCCCAGGAACGCGTGCTGGGCGCGCTGGAAAGCGCAGACCGCGCGGCCGTCGAACAGTCGCTCGCCTACCCGGAGTATTCAGCCGGGCGCTTGATGCAGCGCGAAGTCGTCAGCGCGCCCGAACACTGGACCGTGGGCGAGGCGATCGATTTCTTGCGAGCCGAGGAATGGCTGCCGGATCAGTTCTACCATGTCATTCTGGTTGATCCCCGGATGCGCCCCATCGCCAATATCACGCTGGGGCGGATACTTTCGTCCAAACGGACCGCCCGGCTGCGCGACATCGCCGAAGACGAATTCCGCATCATCAAGGCGTCCGCGCCCGAGGCGGATGTGGCTTATATGTTCAACCAGTATCACCTGATCTCGGCACCAGTGGTGGACGAGGGCGGCCGGCTGGTAGGTGTCATCACCATTGATGATGCGATGAATGTGTTGGTTGAGGAGCACGAAGAAGACGTGCTGCGTCTGCCGGGGGTCAGCGACGAATCCAGTCTGGCGGAGTCGGTCTTGGCCAC
>JAUSPL010000638.1 GCA_030656535.1 Gemmobacter sp. | reverse complement strand
TGACACGACATGCGCGTCCCGGGAGGCGCGGTATTTGCCAATAGACCTGACAACAGGGCGCCAAAAACAACAAAGGCCTAGGCGTTTCCGCCTAAGCCTTTGATTTGTGTGGTGAGCCCGATAGGACTCGAACCTATGACCTACTGATTAAAAGTCAGCCGCTCTAACCATCTGAGCTACGGGCCCTCACCGAAGGCGTCTCTAAGGGGTGTGTGCGGGGTGGTCAAGGGCAAATGCGGCTTCAATTCTGCCCGCTCTGGCAAATTTTTCTGCAAGGCGCTATATCGCCCGGCATGACACAGCACGCACCGCTACCCTTTTTGAAAATGCACGGCCTTGGAAATGATTTTGTGATCATTGACCGGCGGCAGACACCTCATGCGATCTCGGCGGCTCTTGTGCGGGCCATCGGCGATCGGAACCGGGGTGTCGGTTTCGATCAATTGGCGGTCATCGACACTGATATCGAAACCGATGCGCGGCTGACGTTTTACAATTCGGACGGATCGACCGCCGGGGCCTGCGGCAACGCCACACGCTGTATTGCGCGGTTGTTGCTGGACGAATCCGGCAAGCCTGCCGTCCACGTACGCACCGAGCGCGGGGTCTTGCGCGCAGAGGACGCGGGCGACCGGATGACACGGGTGAACATGGGGCCGCCACTTTTGGCTTGGGACCAGATCCCGCTGGCACATTCGGTTGACCCGACACATCTGCCCCTGCCCGGCGATCCGATCGCGGTTGGCATGGGCAACCCGCATTGCGTGTTCTTTGTGCAAGACGCCGAATCGGTCGACGTGGCCACCGACGGGCCCGGTGTCGAACACCACCCGCTGTTCCCGCAAGCCACCAATGTGGAATACGCCAGCCTGACAAGCCCCGACCGGCTGCGTATGCGGGTCTGGGAACGCGGCACCGGGATCACATTGGCATGTGGGTCGGGGACTTGCGCTACGGCGGTTGCGGCCCATCTGCGCGGCCTGACCGGCAAGCGGGTCATTGTGGATGTCGACGGCGGCACATTGGAAATCGACTGGCGCGACGATGGCGTCTGGATGACGGGCCCCACCGCGCTGGTGTTTTCGGCCGAATTCTCGCCCGCATTTCTGGACAGCCTATGACCGCCCCGCGCTTTACCACCCTTGGATGTCGCCTGAACGCCTACGAATCGGAAGCGATGAGAGAGATGGCCGAGGCGGCAGGCCTGCGCGACGCGCTGATCGTGAACACCTGTGCCGTGACCGCCGAGGCCGTCCGCAAGGCCCGGCAGGAAATACGCCGCCTGCGCCGGGAAAACCCCGATGCACCGATCATCGTGACCGGATGCGCAGCCCAGACCGAGCCCGAAACCTTTGCGCAGATGCCCGAGGTGACCCGGGTGATCGGCAATACCGAAAAGATGCAGCCGGAAACCTGGGCCACGTTGGTCCCCGATCTGATCGGCACGACCGAACGCGTGCGGGTGGATGACATCCTGTCGGTCCGCGAAACTGCCGGGCACCTGATCGACGGGTTCGGGCGCCACCGGGCCTATGTGCAGGTGCAGAACGGCTGCGACCATCGCTGCACGTTTTGCATCATCCCCTACGGTCGCGGCAATTCGCGCTCGGTGCCCGCAGGGGTGGTGATCGATCAGATCAAGCGACTGGTCGACAAGGGGTTCCACGAGGTCGTGCTGACCGGGGTGGACCTGACATCATGGGGTGCGGATTTGCCAGGCGTGCCGCGCCTGGGCGATCTGGTCATGCGCATCCTGCGGCTGGTGCCGGATCTTGGGCGGTTGCGGATCAGCAGCATCGACAGCATCGAAGCCGATGACAACCTGATGCTGGCCATCGCATCCGAACCCAGGCTGATGCCGCATCTGCACCTGTCCTTGCAGGCCGGCGACGACATGATCCTGAAGCGGATGAAACGCCGCCATCTGCGCGACGATGCCATCCGGTTTTGCGAACAGGCCCGCAGCCTGCGCCCTGACATGGTGTTCGGTGCCGATATCATCGCGGGCTTCCCGACCGAAACCGAGGCCATGTTTGAAAACTCGATCAAACTGGTCCAGGACTGCGGCCTGACCTTTTTGCATGTCTTCCCGTTCAGTCCGCGCAAAGGCACACCCGCTGCGCGGATGCCCCAAGTCGCGGGGGCTGAGGTCAAGGACCGCGCCGCACGCCTGCGCCGTGCCGGTGAAGTTGCATTGGAACACCATCTGGCCGCCCAGATCGGGGCCACGCACCGGGTGCTGACCGAAGGTCCGCGCATGGGACGCACCGAGCAGTTCACCGAGGTGACGTTCCGCTCCGACCAACCCGAAGGCCAGATCATCACCGCCGTGATTGACGGGCACGTTGGCAGCTCGCTGCAGTCAGCCTGAGCGTCGCGCGCCCGCGCGGCTAGCCGACACCATCCCCGGTGCCGTCTGCAGCGGATCGACGCCTCGGGTGACCTGCGTGCGTCAGACCTGATCAGCCTGATCGGCAGCCCTTGACGCCAACGCCGGTCAAGATCAGGGTCGCGCGCGCAGCCGCCCCCGAGGACACGATGGACCAACCCAAAGCCCCCCTTATCACGCCGGTTCTGATTGCGGGTGGGATCATCTTGATGATCGGCTTTGCCATTCGCGCCAGTTTCGGGGTCTTCCAGATCCCCATTGCTGCTGAATTCGGCTGGCTGCGGTCAGAGTTCAGCTTGGCCATCGCGATCCAGAACCTCGCTTGGGGCGTCGGACAGCCAATGTTCGGCGCGATGGCCGAACGGTTCGGCGACCGCAAGGCGATCATTCTGGGCGCAATCCTTTATGCGGGCGGTCTGGTACTGTCATCCTTTGCCGTGACGCCAGAACAGCACCAGATGCTGGAGATTCTAGTGGGGTTCGGGATCGCCGGCACAGGGTTCGGCGTGATTTTGGCTGTGGTGGGCAGAGCAGCCGCGCCCGAACACAGGTCGATGACACTGGGCATCGCAACAGCGGCTGGGTCGGCAGGACAGGTATTCGGGGCACCCACCGCAGAGTTTCTTTTGACGATGATGCCCTGGCAAGAGGTGTTCCTTGTCTTTGCACTTGTCATTCTGGCGACGCTTTTCGCGCTGCCGTTCTTGCGGTCGCCCCATGTCGCCACACGGGCGGAACTGGAAGAAAGCCTTGGGACCGTCCTTGGCCGGGCCTTCAAAGACCCGACATATCTGCTGATATTCATCGGGTTTTTTTCCTGCGGCTATCAGCTTGCCTTTATCACTGCGCACTTTCCCGCTTTTGTAACCGAGATGTGCGGACCGATTGACCCGGCGGGATCGCTTGCGGCCTTGGGGATCACCAGTACTTCGGCGTTGGGTGCGGTGGCACTGGCGGTGATCGGGCTTGCGAATATCGTGGGCACGGTGACGGCCGGTTGGTTGGGCCAGCGGTATACCAAGAAGTACCTCTTGGCGGGAATCTATACCGCGCGGACCATCGCGTCTGCAGCCTTCATCCTGATGCCGATCACGCCGACCTCGGTCCTGGTGTTTTCGCTGGTCATGGGTTCGCTGTGGCTGGCGACGGTTCCGCTTACGTCAGGGTTGGTCGCGCATATCTATGGCATGCGCTACATGGGCACATTGTATGGCTTCGTGTTCCTCAGCCACCAGATAGGCGGCTTCATGGGCGTCTGGCTGGGCGGCAAGATGTATGACATATCCGGCGACTATACGTTGGTCTGGTGGATCGGGGTCGGGGTCGGCGCGTTTTCGGCCATTGTCCACTTGCCGGTGCGTGAACGTCCGTACCAGCGATTGGCAGTTGCCTAGCAGCTATATCTTTCAGGTCGTCGAGGCCGAGCATTTCTGGTGGCTCTTGCACAGCGCGTTGGCGATGGTGACCAGCTTTCTGGTGACGGCTGTGAGGATGACCTTGTGCGGTTTTC
>JAUSPL010000634.1 GCA_030656535.1 Gemmobacter sp. | reverse complement strand
GAGACGGTGGTGATCCAGGATTGGACCAACGACGAATTCCGGGCGTTGGTGGAATTGGACGCCTTTGCCGACCGTTTGCTTTATGTCAGCCGCTCGGTGGATGGCGCGATTCTGAACCTGCTCGACAATACCCAGCAAAGCGCGCGGCTTTACAATCAGCTGGAGGCAGAGCGCGGGCGATTGCTGTTTGAATTCGGCTTGCTGTATCTGGGTTTTGCGCTGATCCTGATCCTGGCCTCGGTGTGGTTGGGTCTGTTGTTCGCGGAACGGATTTCACAGCCGATCGGACGGTTGGTCGGGGCCGCGCAGCGTGTGGGCGAGGGCGATCTGGATGTGCAGGTCACCGCCCCAGACAGTGATGATGAAATCGCCACGCTGGGCGATGTGTTCAACCAGATGACCCGGCAACTCAAGGCACAGCGCGACACGCTGATTGATACCAACCGCCAGACCGAAACCCGGCGGCGGCTGTTTGACAGCGTGTTGTCATCGGTGACTGCGGGGGTGATCGGGCTGGACGCGCAGGGCCGGGTGGATTTCGTGAACCGCTCAGCGCTGCGACTGCTGGATCTGGGTGTCGATGCTGGGCAGGGTGAACTTGCGCTGGTGGTGCCGGAATTCGCGGCGCTTTTCGCGCGCCTGCGCGACGGGTCCGGCGGCGCGGTCCAGGAAGAGGTCCGGCTGACCCGGCGCAGCAAGATGGAAAGCCTTCTGGTGCGCATGGCGACGCGGCAATCCGAACAAGGCCGGTTGGAAGGCTAGGTGGTGGCTTTTGACGATGTGACCGACCTTGTGTCGGCGCAGCGCATGGCCGCCTGGGGGGATGTGGCCCGCCGCATCGCGCATGAGATCAAGAACCCGTTGACCCCGATTCAGCTTTCGGCCGAACGCATCCGCCGAAAGTTCGCCTCCAAACTGTCCGAGGATGACAGCGAGTCGCTGGACAGCTATGTTGATGTGATCGTGCGTCAGACCGGCGATCTGCGGCGCATCGTGGACGAATTCTCCAAGTTTGCCCGGATGCCGGAACCCGACTGCCGCGAAGAAGACCTGACCCGGCTGGTGCGCGACGCCGTGATCTTGCAAGAGAACGGTCAGCCAGGGGTGCGGATTGTGGCAGATCTTCCGGATGCGCCACTGATGATGGATGTCGATGCCACGATGATCGGTCAGGCCTTGACAAACCTGATCAAGAACGCCGGAGAAGCCATTGAAACCCTGTATGAAAAGGGTGCTCCTTCTGGTCACGTCCGGGAAATTCGGGTGAAGATGGCTCAGGATGCCGACGGGGCGGAAATCCGCATCTCGGACAACGGTATCGGCCTGCCAGAGGATCGCGCGCGGTTGTTTGAACCCTATGTGACCACCCGTTCCAAAGGCACCGGGCTTGGCCTGCCCATCGTCAAGAAGATCATCGAAGAGCATGGCGGCACCTTGGTGCTGACCGACGCCGAAATATTCGGCGGATCAACCCATTGCGGCGCGATGGCGGTGATCCGCCTGCCCATCGTTGCGCGCGGCGCCCGTGTGCGCAAATGATACCAAATGACAGCCCAGAGGATTGCCATGAGTGACATTCTTATCGTTGACGACGAACGCGACATCCGGGATCTGATTTCTGACATCCTCAAGGATGAAGGCTTTCAGACCCGCACCGCCGCCAATGCCGATGACTGCATGGATGCCATCAACGCAAGCCCGCCTGCGCTGATGATCCTGGACATCTGGCTGAAGGACAGCCGGATGGATGGGATCGATATCCTCAAGACGGTGAAGCGCGACAATCCCGGTATTCCGGTGGTCATCATATCCGGTCACGGCAATATCGAGATCGCAGTGGCAGCGATCAAGCAGGGCGCCTATGATTTCATCGAAAAACCCTTCAATATTGATCAGTTGATGGTGGTGGTCAGCCGCGCCATGGAAACCGCCCTTTTGCGGCGGGAAAACTCTGAATTGCGTCGGCGCGACCTGACCACCTCGGACCTTATCGGCAACTCGGCGTCGTTCCGGTTGTTGAAATCACACCTGGACAAGGTGACCAAATCCAATGGCCGGGTGATGCTGACCGGGCCATCCGGGTCGGGTAAAGAGGTCGCGGCACGCTATATCCACGCGCAATCCAATCGGGCCTCGGGGCCGTTCGTGTCGGTCGCTTGCGCCACGATCGAGCCCGACCGGATGGAGGACGTGCTGTTTGGTCGCGAAACCCCCGGTCGCGGGGTGGAAAAGGGCCTTTTGGAAAGCGCACATGGCGGGGTCGTCTATCTGGACGAGGTCGCCGATATGCCGACCGGCACCCAATCAAAGATCCTGCGCGTGCTGGTCGATCAGCAGTTTACCCGGGTCGGGGGCGCCGACAAGGTCAGGGTCGATCTGCGGGTGATTTCCTCGACCACGCGCGATCTGAAAGCTGAAATCGCGGCAGGTCGTTTCCGGCAAGAGCTGTATGATCGCCTGAATGTGGTCCCGATTTCGGTCCCGGGACTGGAGGACCGGCGCGAAGACATTCCAACCCTTGCGCGGCATTTCATTGACATGTTTCACCGAAGCCAGGGGCTTGCCCAGCGCGACCTGACGTCGGAAGCCGAGGCCATGCTGCAAACCATGTCCTGGCCCGGCAACGTGCGGCAACTGCGCAATATGGTTGAACGCGTGCTGATTCTGGGCGACGGGTCCGACCCGATCGAGCCTCGTGAACTGCGCGGTCAGGAAGACACCGGTGACACCGAGGGCCGTCTTGTTCTGGGGGGCGCGCTTGCCACGCTGCCCTTGCGCGAGGCGCGCGAGTTGTTCGAGCGCGAATACCTTTTGACCCAGATCAACCGTTTTGGGGGCAATATCAGTCGTAC
>JAUSPL010000602.1 GCA_030656535.1 Gemmobacter sp. | reverse complement strand
AGAACCTGCCGGTCGCGTGCGCCGCCCGGGGACTTGTCCAGGCTGACAACCGGGCGGCTGATCCGGCGCCATTCACCGGGGACAAAGGTTTCGGCCTCGACTTTGCCCTGCAAGGAAATATGGGCTACGCGGCCATTGGATGGGGTCAGGCGGCGATCCATGTTCACTGTCCCTGTTGATGAGAGTCAAGCATTTGCGGCAAAGCGGCAAACAACGCACGGGCCGCCATCCCAACGCCACCTTTGGGTCGCGCTGGCGCATCGCCGGGCTGGTGCCCGTAGATGTCAAAGTGCATGTAGCGGGGCACATCCACGAAGCGCCGCAAGAACAGCGCCGCCGTTACCGACCCTGCAAAGCCGCCAGCCGGCGCATTGTCCAGATCTGCAATGCCGGGCTCGATCAAGGATTCGTAGGGTGCCCAGAACGGCATCCGCCACACCGGATCACGGACTTGCGCTGCGGCCTGTTCAAGCAATTGCGCCAAAGCCGTGTCGTCTGTGTAGTAGGGCGCAAGATCCGGGCCCACCGCGACGCGTGCCGCGCCGGTCAGCGTGGCCATTGATACCAGCAGGTCCGGCTTGTCCTCGCAGGCCAATGCAAGGGCATCGGCCAAGACCAGCCGGCCCTCGGCATCGGTATTGTTGATTTCAACCGTCAGTCCCTTGCGCGATGTCAGGATGTCGCGCGGGCGCATCGCATTGCCCGATACCGCGTTTTCCACGGCGGGAACCAGCACCCGAAGCTGCACCTTCATGCCGGTCGCCATGATCATCTGGGCCAACCCCATGACGGTCGCGGCCCCACCCATGTCCTTTTTCATCAACAGCATCCCCGAGGATGGCTTCAGGTCCAGCCCTCCGGTGTCGAAACAGACCCCCTTGCCGACAAGCGTGACCTTGGGCCCGGCCGTCCCCCAGCGCAAGTCAAGCAGGCGCGGCGCGCGCGGGCTGGCCCGACCGACGGCATGGATCATCGGAAAGTTCTGCGCCAACAGGTCATCGCCGATGATGGCGGTGGCGGTGGCGCCGAACCGGGCGGCCATCGCCATAAAGGCGGCCTCCAGCTCGGCAGGGCCAAGGTCGCTTGCGGGGGTGTTGATCAGGTCGCGGGTCAGGGCCTCGGCGTTGGCGACAACCTCGATCATGGCGGCATTGCTGCCGGCGGGCGCGCGCAGTTGGGCTGCAGGGCTTTTGGCGGCGCGGTAGCGGTCAAAGCGGTACTGGGCAAGCAACCACCCCAAAGCGGCCTCATCCCGATCTTCGGCACTCAGCGCCGACGCCAGATGCCAGACGCCCGCGGGCAATTTTGGAACCGCCCTTGCCACGCTGAAACGGTCGCGCGCGCGCCTTGTGGCATCGCCAAGGCCCAGCACCGCACCGGCGATTCCGCCTTGTCCATCAGGCAATAGGGCAACTTCGCCCTGCGCGCCCGTCCAGCCGGTGGCAGTAATCCAGGCCGCCTGTTGCTCTGGCAGGCTGCCCCGAAAGGCTTCGGCCGCCTCTTGCGTGATGACGTGCAGGGGGCGTGAAGGTGCGGCGGGATCGGCAAAGGTCAGGGTCATGGCGGCTCCGGCAAGGGTTGGGTCCGGGCTTTTTGCGACGGTTCGCCCAGGTTCGCGTGCAGCCTAGCCCATCCGACACCTGCCGCAAGAGGAGGCCGATGGTTCATCGTCCCCGACCGGCCGGATTGTGGGGTCCGCCTGCCCCAATCTGTTGGCGCGCGTCGCCCGTGGTGACGATAGCGCGCCACTGATCGGCGTGCCGTCCGCCGGTGGTGTCAGCCCGGGCTGTCCCAAGACCCTGCCAATGCCTGCGCCGCGCTGCGCGAAAGGCGCGCCCAGGTCGCGGCCAACGCAGTGGCGTCGCCAATATCGAGGCATCCGCTGACATCGCCGGCGACCGTTCCCAGGGTCGTCAGGCCCAGATGATCGGCTATCCGGCGCAGTTTGCGCAGATTTCGCGCGAAACCATCCAGATCGCGGCCCGTGTATTGGCGCGACAAGTCGTCATGAACCGTTCCCAGTTCGCCCATCGCGCGATCAAGAAGTGCTTGAACCTCGACCCCCCCAAGTTGTGCATAAAGCACCCCAATCCGCGCGGGGTCCAACCAGACCCTTTCGCGCGGGCACAAATGTGTGACCACGGCTGCCATTGGCATCTCTCCACCTACCCAAACTCACCCACGGCCAGACTGGCGGATCAGCCTGAAGAAAAGGTTTCGCTGCATCGCAAAAAACGCTCGAATTTCCGTAGAATGCGCCCTATCAGAGACCGAGATCTGCAAGAAACGACGCCAAGGAGTGTGCGATGGACAAGGCCCGGTTGCTGCCTGCCTATCTGGTGCAACGGTTTCACGGCTGGCGGGCAACCGCTTGGCAAGAGAACAAGGCGTGGTACCGTCGACTTGCGACCGGGGGACAGCACCCCCGCGCGATGGTGATTTCCTGCTGTGACAGTCGCGTTCACGTCACATCCATCTTTGGCGCTGACGAGGGTGAGTTCTTTATTCACCGCAACATCGCCAATCTGGTCCCGCCCTATAACCCGGATGGCGAATATCACGGGACTTCGGCAGCCGTCGAATACGCCGTAACCGCGTTGAAGGTTGCGCATATCGTGGTGCTGGGCCATGCCAATTGCGGCGGCGTTCAGGGATGTCACGCGATGTGTTCGGGTCAGGCGCCGGAACTGGAAAAGAAAACCAGTTTCGTCGGTCGCTGGATGGACATTCTGCGGCCAGGCTATGAACGGGTTGTCGTCTTGCCAGAGGAAGATCAGATTGACGCCCTTGAAAAGCAGGCTGTGCTGATCAGCATGGAAAATCTGATGACATTCCCCTTTGTGAGGTCGGCCGTCGACGCCGAGGAAATGACGATCCACGGCCTGTGGACCTCGATGGGCGAGGGCGCGCTGGAACAGTATGATCCTGCGCAGGGCAGTTTTGTCGCGGTGTGACCAAGAACGGACCAGCCTCGGTTTAACATTCCCGTGAAGGCGACAGGCATGGCTTTCCCTGCGTCAAGTTGACGCTATAGTTAAATCTGTATCAGCTTGGAGCCATTACATGAATCGCATCGCTAAAACTATTGCACTGGGCCTTATCTGTATTGCGGGCGCCGCTGCAGCCAAGGACGGCGTTACCAACCCTGTCGTCAAGGCGCGGATGGACACGATGGGTGCTGTTCGTGGCAACGTTGCCATTCTTGGCGATATGGCCAGCGGAAAGACTGTCTATGATCAGGCCGCAGCGACAGCCGCACAAGCCGCACTTGCCGCCGCCGCCGCAGAGGTCACGGCCAAGTTCCAGCCGCAAGAAACCGACCCGGTGTCCGAGGCCAAGCCAGAAATCTGGACGTCATGGGATGACTTTGCGACCAAGGCCGACGCTTTGGCCAAGGCTGCTGTCGCACTGGACGCGTCCTCGTTGGACGGGGTCAAGACCGGGATGGGCGCAGTCGGCGGCACCTGCAAGGCCTGCCATTCCGTCTATCGGTTGTAATCCACCAAGCCATCTGAGTGTCAAAGGGCCGGTCATCACGATCGGCCCTTTGACGTTTGGCGACAATATCAGCCGCAGGTCACGCGCGTCACGACGCCCTTTGCATCTGTCTCGATATTCAGTCGGTCAGGACTGAAGTCCATCGTCACGGCGGTGCCGGGTGGGATGATCCGTACCGCACCTTTCGCGGTTTTCGCGTCATAGGCCGACACGGGTCCGCCGATCAGCGTTTGCAAGGTGCTGGCACCGCACAGATCGGCAGGATTTGGTGGCGTAACGGGATCGGTCATGGTGCAGGCCATCAGAATGGTTGGGACCAAAAGGCCGCCGAATAGGGTGACTGGTCGCATGAAAGCCTCCTTCTCGATTGCAAATACTACGCGCCTCAGGCCTGCTGGCAAGCCTGCTGTCGGACCATCATTGCGCAGGTTTCCGTCATAGTTGCAAATTCTGGACGTTTCCGCCAATCTGCCGAAAATATCAAAGATAAGGACCGCCCCCATGCGCACCCGTGCCGCTGTCGCCATTGCCCCCGGTAAACCCCTTGAAATCATGGAGGTAAACCTTGCAGACCCAAAGGCAGGCGAGGTTCTGGTCGAGATCAAGGCCACCGGAATATGTCACACCGACGAGTTCACCTTGTCAGGAGCGGACCCCGAGGGCCTGTTTCCGGCCATTTTGGGCCATGAGGGTGCCGGCGTGGTGATCGCCTGTGGCCCGGGCGTCAAGACGCTGAAACCTGGCGATCATGTCATCCCGCTGTACACGCCCGAGTGCCGCGAATGTCCGTCGTGCCTGAGCCAGAAAACCAACCTCTGCACGTCGATCCGTGCAACGCAGGGGCAGGGGCTGATGCCAGACGGGACCAGCCGGTTTTCGATGCTGGATGGCACGCCGATCTACCACTACATGGGCTGTTCGACCTTTGCCAACCACACGGTGGTTCCTGAAATCGCGCTCGCCAAGGTTCGCGAAGACGCGCCCTTTGACAAGATCTGTTATATCGGCTGCGGCGTGACGACTGGCATCGGTGCGGTGATCAACACGGCAAAGGTGGAAATCGG
>JAUSPL010000593.1 GCA_030656535.1 Gemmobacter sp. | reverse complement strand
TGACCGCGCGCGATGTGATGATTGAGGGTGGCCAGAACTGCGATGAAACCACCGATTGCGAGACCCCCGTGCGCGACCTGATGGCAAGGTTTGCCGCCGGTGCAGACAGGATTGCGGTCGTTGAGACCGGCACGGTGATCGGAGAGGTGCGCGGCCCCGAGATCATGGCAAAGCTGCTTAATCCACGCGGGGACTGACCGATCCGGCGGCGCTTGGCGCGGCAGCTATCCCTTGACCTCGTCCAGAACAGGCGTCACCGGCCGCCGCTTGATCACCGCCTCACGCCAGGTGATATAGCCCACCGCCCCGATGATCATCCCGCCACCCAGCATGACATATGGGTCGATGCCCTCGTTGAACACAATCGCCCCAAGCAAAGTCGCCCAAAGCAACTGCAAGAACGTCACGGGTTGCGTGACCGAGATCGGCGCCAGAACGAAGGCCCGCGTCATACAGTAGTGGCCTGCGGTCGCAAATGCCGCCACCAACGCAAGCCAGACCACCTGCGTCAAGGTGACAGGCACCCAGACCCAGACCGCAACCGGCAACAGGCCTATCGCCACCGTCAGGGACATCATGGCAACCACCGCGCCCGGCTGCATTCGCAATGTCAGTTGCTTTGCCGCCAGATAGGACCCCGCGAAAAGCACGGCGGCCGCCAATTGTGCCCAGTGTCCCGACGACACCTCGCGCAGGCCGGGGCGCAGAACCACCAGCGCGCCCAGGACCGCCACCCCGATCGCCGCAATCCGGCGCACAGCCAGCTTCTCCCCGAACAAAAGCGCCGCGCCGATGGTGACACAGATCGGGTTAAGATAGCCGATGGCCGTAACCTCGGCCACGGGAATGCGCGCCATGGCGTAAAACCAGCACACGACCGCAACGGTATGCACCGCACCACGCCCCAGCAACAGCCGCCCCGTACCCGCCGGAAGCCCGGAACGAAACAATACGATCAAGCTGGGCAGCAAGAACACGACGCCCCAGCCAAAGCGCAAGAACGCTGACTGCGCGGCCGGCATGCTTGTACCAAGATACCGCACAACACCCGTCACTCCGACAAAAAACAGGCCAGACGCCAGCATCCACAAGACGCCCTGCAAGGATCGGGAGGGAACAGAATCTATCATAGCACCCACAAGCCCCATCGCACTGCCGGGCGCAAGAGCAAGCGCGCCAAGGAAAATCAGTTACGCGCAAACCGAAAGACGGGCCGCGACGCCATGACCCGGTCATGGGCGCTCGGCCGATGCAAAACCCACAAAGCAAAACGGCACCGCAAGGGTGCCATTTCCAGTTTCATCCAGGCCATTTCTGGCCACGCCTACAGTTGCGCTGCAACGTCCTCGGGGATGTCGAAGTTGTGCGTCACCGTCTGAACGTCGTCGTCTTCTTCCAGCAGATCAATCAACCGCATCAGTTTCTGCGCGGTGTCCAGATCGACCACTGTCACGGTCTGCGGTTTCCAGATCAGCTTTGATTCGGTCGATTCACCCAAAGCCTTTTCCAATTCATCCGACACCTCGGACAGCGATTCCACCGAACAGTAGATCCAATGGCTTTCGTCATCGGATTCAACGTCATCCGCGCCAGCGTCAAGCGCAGCCATCATGACTGTATCAACATCACCAGCACTGGCGGGATAGGAAATTTCACCCACACGGTCAAAGCTGTGGCTGACAGACCCGGTCTGGCCCAGATTGCCCCCAGCCTTGGTGAAATAGCTGCGCACGTTGGATGCGGTGCGGTTCAGGTTGTCGGTCAACGCTTCGACGATGATCGCGATGCCATTGGCCCCATAACCCTCGTAACGGATTTCCGAGTAATCGGCACCATCCCCGCCCGACGACTTCTTGATCGCGCGGTCAATCACGTCTTTGGGCACCGACACGGCCTTGGCCGCCTTGACGGCAAGACGCAGACGCGGGTTCTTGTCCGGGTCAGGATCGCCCATCTTGGCCGCCACGGTGATTTCCTTGGACAGCTTGGAAAACATCTTTGAACGCAACTTGTCCTGCTTGCCCTTACGGTGCTGGATGTTCGCCCATTTGGAATGGCCCGCCATGGCATTCTCCCGTCACATGATCGCGGTCTCTATATGACAGCGGACAAGGTCGCCGCAACCCTGCAGTGGTTGCATTTGCAATTGCACTAAGACACACTGGCAAACCGGATCAGAAAGCGCACAGATGCCCATCGACCAGATCATTATTTTTTCACTTTTTTTCGTGGTTCTCATTCTCTTTGGATGGGGCATAGTTCGTTACGACATCGTCGCTTTCGGGGCGCTGTTGGCCGGAGTCCTGTTGGGTGTGGTGCCTACCCAGGACGCGTTTTCGGGGTTTGGCCACCCGGCAACCCTGATTGTGGCGATGGTGCTTGTGGTGTCGGCAGGGCTGACACGATCCGGCGCGGTGATGCTGATCACGCAAAAACTGATGAACGACGATCGACCGGTCCCGATCCATGTCGCGGTGTTCGGGGCGCTTGGGGCGGCGATGTCCGCGTTCATGAACAACATCGCGGCCCTTGCGCTGCTGATGCCGGTCGACATGCAGGCCGCGCGCAAGGCCAAGCGGGCGGCGGGACTGACGCTTATGCCTTTGGCGTTCGCGACCATTCTTGGCGGCATGGTCACCTTGATCGGCACACCGCCCAACATCCTTGTGGCCTTGGTCCGCCAGGAACAGACTGGCACACCCTTTGGGATGTTCGACTTTGCCCCGGTCGGTTTGGTCGTTGCAGTTGTCGGTGTGGCCTATGTCGCGCTGATCGGCTGGCGTTTTATTCCGCAACGCGGTGATGGCCTAGACAAAAAAGTTGAAGACCTTGCCGACTATGTCACCGAATTGCTGGTGGCCGAGGGGTCAAAGCTCATTGGAAAAACCTTGGCAGAGCTTGAATCCCTGTCAGAGAAATCGGACATTGCGGTGCTGTCGTTGCTGCGCGGCAACACGCGGGGGCACGGGGTTTCGCGCTACACCGAAATAGCCGAGGGTGACCGCCTGTTGATCGAGGCCGGGCCCACCGCGCTGGAAGAGTTCCGTCTGGCTTCTGGCCTCGACTATCCCGAGGGTGGTGGCAAAGCTGAAATCACGGGCCGCGAGGGCCAGGTGTTGATTGAGGCCATCGCCACCGAAACATCGCGCATTGTCGGCCGCACTGCGTTGTCCATTGGCCTTGGCTGGCGCCGTCAAACGGTATTGATGGGGATTTCGCGCCGGGGCCGGACCATCCGTGACAATGCCCGCAGCACCCAGATCGAGGCAGGCGATATCCTGTTGCTGCTTGCGCCAGCAGAAACCGCTGCGGACGTGACCGATTGGTTGGGGTGCCTGCCCGTCGAAGGGCGCAGCCAGGTGATTGCAGATCACTCAAAGGCATGGATGGCGCTGGGGCTTTTCGCAGCCGCAATCGCAGCGACCAGCCTTGGGCTGACGACAATGCCGATCGCATTGGGGGTGGTTGTCGTGGGCTATGCCATCACTGGTATCTTGCCCGTGCGCGACCTCTACACACACATTGACTGGCCGGTGATCGTCCTGTTGGGATCGATGATTCCGCTGGGCTTTGCGCTGGATTCAACAGGCGGGACAGACCTGATAGCATCGGGGTTGATCAGTGTGACGGGGGGGCTGCCTGCGTGGGTCAGTCTGCTCGTGCTGATGGTCATCACCATGACGCTGTCTGACGTGCTGAACAACAACGCGACCACCCTGATCGCCGCCCCGGTGGGTGTGCGCGTGGCCGAACAGCTGGGCGTCAATCCGGACCCATTCCTGATGGCGGTGGCTGTGGCCGCCTCTTGCGCGTTCCTGACGCCCATCGGGCACCAGAACAACACGCTTATTCTGGGTCCCGGCGGGTATCACTTCGGCGACTATTGGCGCATGGGCCTGCCGCTTGAGATCATCGTGATCGCGGTTGGCCTGCCGATGATCCTGTTGGTCTGGCCGCTTTAGCGGCGCGGGCCGGAGGGCGGCAGGACAAACCGCGACACATGACCGTCGCGGCCTGTCACCTCGATCAGTGCCATCGGATACAAAAGATCGTCGCTGGCAATCAGGGCCAGCCCACTTTCGACAATGCGGCGCAGAGGGTTGGCATTTGGATCTGCGGTCACCTGCCACGTCATGTCCGGACAATTGCCGAAATCTCCGGTGCCTTGGGTAAAGGGCGCCAGCGCGACGCAACGCTGCCCGTCTGCCATGTGGACCACTAGAACCGCGCGTATGATTTCGGCGGCCACCGGGCGCACCTCGACCTGCGGACCGGCACAGGCGGCCAGTGAAAGCGCGGTCACGACAAAAGCAGACGACACTAGCGGGCGGGTCATGGCAGATCCTTTTTCAGAAGTCATAGAGCAGCG
>JAUSPL010000591.1 GCA_030656535.1 Gemmobacter sp. | reverse complement strand
AAGCCGCCTTGCCCGCGCCACACCATGCGCCCGACAGTCCGAGGATGTGATGACCTATACTCCCGTTGCCTATGATGCCTATGATTTTGCCAATCGTCGCCATATCGGGCCATCGCCCACCGAAATGGCCGAGATGCTGGCAGTCTGCGGTGTGGACAGTCTGGATACGCTGATCGCGGAAACGGTGCCAGCCAGCATCCGGCAGGATACTGCACTGGATTGGGCACCATTGGCCGAGCACGAGTTGCTGGCAAAAATGCGCGAGGTTGCGGCCAAGAACCGCGTGATGACCAGCCTGATCGGTCAGGGCTATTACGGCACCGTGACCCCGCCTGCGATCCAGCGCAATATCCTGGAAAACCCGGCCTGGTATACGGCCTACACCCCCTATCAGCCGGAAATCGCCCAAGGTCGGCTTGAGGCGCTGTTGAACTATCAGACGATGGTCGCGGACCTTACCGGGTTGCCCGTGGCCAACGCATCCTTGCTGGACGAAGCAACAGCCGCAGCCGAGGCTATGGTAATGGCGCAGCGGGTGTCCAAATCAAAGGCCGACACGTTCTTTGTGGACCAAAGCTGTCACCCGCAGACCATCGCGGTGATGCGCACCCGCGCGCATCCTTTGGGCATCAAGATCATCGTTGGCGCGCCCGAGGACTTGGACCCCGCGCAGGTGTTCGGGGCCATTTTCCAATACCCCGGCACTTACGGCCATGTCCGCGACTTCACCGACGAAATCGCCGCGCTGCACGCGACCAAGGCGGTTGCCGTCGTCGCGACGGACCTGCTGGCCCTGTGCATGTTGAAAGAACCCGGTGCCATGGGCGCAGATATTGCCGTCGGGTCCAGCCAGCGGTTCGGCGTGCCGATGGGCTATGGCGGCCCGCATGCGGCTTTCATGTCGTGCAAGGACGACATGAAGCGTCAAATGCCCGGGCGCATTGTCGGGGTGTCGATCGATGCGCGCGGCAACAAGGCTTACCGCCTGTCGCTGCAAACCCGCGAACAGCATATCCGGCGCGAAAAGGCGACCTCGAACGTCTGCACGGCGCAGGCGTTGCTGGCGGTCATGGCCTCGTTCTACGCGGTTTTCCATGGCCCGCTGGGCCTGCGCGCGATTGCCGAACGGGTTCATTTCGCCACTGAACGGTTGGCAAGCGCGCTGAAGGCTGCGGGCGCCAAGGTCAGTCCACAGGCGTTCTTTGACACCATCACGGTCGAAGTCGGCGTCGGTCAGGCGGGCATCCTGGCCGCCGCGCGACACGAGGGTCTGAACTTTCGCAAGATCGGCCGCGACCGGGTCGGCATTTCCCTGGACGAAACCACGAATGACAACGTGCTGGTGCGCATCCTGCGCGCCTTTGGCATCGAGGGCGCGCCGCCACGCCAGACCAACCTTGGCTTTCCCGAGGACATGGCGCGGCAATCTGCATTCCTGACCCATCCGGTGTTCCACATGAACCGCGCGGAATCGGAAATGATGCGCTATATGCGTCGTCTGTCGGACCGTGACCTGGCGCTTGACCGGGCGATGATCCCGCTTGGGTCGTGCACGATGAAGCTGAACGCGGCGGCAGAAATGATGCCGATCACCTGGCCCGAGTTCGGTGCGCTGCATCCGTTTGCGCCCGTCGATCAGGCGGCAGGCTACACCGAGGCCATCAACGACCTTTCGGCCAAGCTGTGCGTGATCACCGGCTATGACGCGATGTCGATGCAGCCCAACAGCGGCGCGCAAGGCGAGTATGCTGGTCTTTTGACCATTCAGGCATGGCACCACAGCCGCGGCGATGATCAACGCGACATCTGCCTGATCCCGGTATCTGCGCACGGCACCAACCCCGCGTCTGCGCAGATGGCGGGGATGCAGGTGGTGGTGGTGAAATCCGCGCCCAATGGCGATGTGGATGTCGAGGATTTCCGCGCCAAGGCGGCAGCGGCTGGCGATCGGCTGGCGGCTTGCATGATCACTTACCCCTCGACCCACGGCGTGTTCGAGGAAACCGTTCGGACCATCTGCCAGATCACCCATGATCACGGTGGGCAGGTCTATATTGACGGTGCCAACATGAACGCCATGGTGGGGCTGGTAAAGCCGGGCGAGATCGGCGGCGACGTCAGCCATTTGAACCTGCACAAGACGTTTGCGATCCCGCATGGCGGCGGCGGTCCGGGCATGGGCCCGATCGGGGTCAAGGCACATCTGGCGCCCTTCCTGCCGGGGCATCCCGAAACCGGCGGCACCGAGGGACCGGTGTCGGCAGCGCCTTATGGGTCGGCCTCGATCTTGCTGATCTCTTGGGCCTATTGCCTGATGATGGGTGGGCCGGGACTGACGCAGGCGACCAAGGTGGCCATCCTGAACGCCAACTACATCGCCGCCCGTTTGCGGGGCGCCTATCCCGTATTGTTCATGGGCAACCGGGGCCGGGTGGCGCATGAATGCATTCTGGACACACGCCCCTTTGCCGAGGCAGGCGTCACGGTGGACGACATCGCCAAGCGGCTGATCGACAATGGTTTCCACGCGCCAACGATGTCTTGGCCCGTGGCGGGCACCTTGATGGTGGAACCCACCGAATCGGAAACCAAGGCAGAAATCGACCGGTTCATCACCGCCCTTCTGGCGATCAGAGAAGAAATCCGCGCGGTCGAAGCCGGTGAGATTTCGGCAGAAGACAGTCCGCTCCGCCACGCGCCACACACGGTTGAAGATCTTGTCGCAGACTGGACGCGCCAATATCCGCGCGAACAAGGCTGTTTTCCGCCAGGAGCCTTCCGGGTCGACAAATACTGGCCCCCGGTGGGCCGCGTCGACAACGTCTATGGCGACCGTCACCTGGTCTGCACCTGTCCGCCGCTTTCGGACTATGCCGAAGCCGCCGAATAGCCTGCCCAGCGGTCCACAATCCCCGGCCCATCGCGCCCGTTCAGTGCAGCGCCCGCAAGGCGCTGCATTTTTTCGTAAACTCCCTCTGGACAGCCCCCGCGTGACCGGGTAATCCGTGCCCACCCAAGGTGATAAACCTTCCCGTGCCCGGGTAGCTCAGGGGTAGAGCAGTGGATTGAAAATCCTCGTGTCGGTGGTTCGATTCCGCCCCCGGGCACCATTACTTCAACGTAAATTCGTGAAGATATTTGACTTTATGCGCATGGGAGTTTTGCGCATCCCCAAAGTATGTACTCATTGAGCGTTGCTTGACGGTTTGGTCTGACGGATCCACCGCGAAGGCGTAGGCGCTTTCCGGTTTCACGGGTCCAGCCCCAAGGCCAACATCGGTCAACTGGGGGGGGTTGCTGTTTCGCAGCCCTTGGGCCTTATCCCGCCAAGATCGCCGCCGCTTTCAATCGCCGCCATCAGCGCTTTGATTTCACAGTGAACGGCTGCACATCCAACGGCCTTGCGTGCTGCCAGCCGGTCTAGCGCCTGCACCATACCCGCGAAGATTTCAGCCGCGCAGGGGTCAGCGCTTCGGACTGCGCGTCAAGCATCGCCAGCGCCGCTTGTGTGGCCTTGTGGCGCGCACCAAGGGGCTTGCCGGGACCCACCGCGGGCAAGGGGGTACCATCCGCATTGCGTCCGCTGTTGCCGTCGGTCATGCCCCCGCCCTGCGCCCGACCTGCCGCTTTGAGAGTTGCAGCGCATTCGCTTCGTAAAAGCCCTTGCGGAAAGGGGTTCGCCGCCTTCACGGTCTCAATTCGCGTGCACAAGTCGAGGGGACATGTCAAATTCGATCGCAACCTCTCCGTTTGTCGGGCGGTTGCGTTCAAGCTTTGAAAGGCGGGCGCGCAGGGTCATGCCGTCAAAAATTTCATAATCCCCCAAGGGTCACGCAGCGAAGCGGCCCCTTTGGATCCGGCGCCCATGGCCCAGAATGGTCCGACTTTCCTGCGGGGGGTGCAGGTGCCTGCACGCCCCCGCAGGAATTGGCGGGCGCCTGTTCGGGGCGGGCCTGCCTCTTGTCGGACATGGGCCGTGCGCACGGCCGCGATCTGTTCGGGCAGGGTCTTGGGCCAAGGGGCCTTGTCGGTGGACACCATGGGGCTAACGTCCATCGCGGTCTGTTCGCCCTTGGCGATGGCCGCACGACCTGCGGGGTTCTGAAAGTCTGGGCACAGACAGCGAATATGGCCGCGCACTTTCTCGGCCGCGCGGGTGCGGTTCAAGTCCATCCGGCGGTCCAGGATTCGTTATCGGACGGGGTGGCTGCCATCCGTAAGCCTGTGTCAGCGCCGCATCTATTTCGTCGTGCAGCTCGCGCAGGATGCCGATCAGGCCCTGATCGCAAATTTCGCTGTCCTTCCCTTCGATCCGGTCC
>JAUSPL010000586.1 GCA_030656535.1 Gemmobacter sp. | reverse complement strand
CTGCAGGCCGGCGACAACATCATTCTCAAGCGCATGAAGCGGCGGCACGCGCGCGAAGACGCCATTGCGTTCTGCGATCAGGTGCGTCGACGTCGGCCCGACATTGCCTTCGGCGCCGACATCATCGCCGGCTTTCCGACCGAGACCGAGGCCATGTTCGCGCGCTCGATCGAGCTGGTCGACGCCTGCGGGCTGACGCAACTGCACGTGTTTCCGTTCTCGCCGCGGCCCGGCACGCCGGCGGCGCGCATGCCGCAGCTCGACCGCGCCCTGATCAAGGAACGCGCGGCGCGGCTGCGTGACAAAGGCGACGTGGCCTTGCGCGGCCATCTCGACGCGCAGGTCGGCGCGCGGCATCGTGTGCTGACCGAACGCGGCGGGATGACAAGTCATGCGGCGGTGATCGCACGCGGGCTTGGCGTGCCTTGTATCGTCGGCGCCTCGGGTATGCGGCTGGATGCGCGCGACAAGAAACTGGTGGCTGCCGATGGCCGCATCATCCGCGAAGGCGACACCGTCACGTTAGACGGCACCACCGGCGAGGCGCTGTTTGGTGCCGCCGACATGCTGCCCCCGGCGCTGGATGACGACTTCCGCAAGTTCCTGTCCTGGGCCGACACGTTCCGTGACATCGGCGTGCGCGCCAACGCCGACACCCCCGCCGACGCCCAGACCGCCCGCGATTTTGAGGCCGAGGGTATCGGGCTGTGCCGGACCGAGCACATGTTCTTTGAAGATGATCGTCTGATCGTCATGCGCGAGATGATCTTTGCCGATACCGCCAAGGACCGCGCCTCGTCGTTGGAACGTCTGCTGCCGATGCAGCGCGAAGACTTCATCCACCTGTTCGGCATCATGAAGGACTTGCCGGTCTGCATCCGGTTGCTGGACCCGCCCTTGCACGAATTCTTGCCACATACCCGCGAAGGCATGCGCGAACTGGCCGAAGCGCTGGACCGCCCGTTGTCCGACATCATACGCCGCGCGGAATCGCTGTCGGAATTCAATCCCATGCTGGGGATGCGGGGGGTGCGTCTTGGCGTTGTCCTGCCCGAGATCTATGAGATGCAGGTGCGGGCCATCTTTGAGGCCACGATCGCAGTCGGTCGGCGCGGAAACGAGGTTGTCCCTGAAATCATGATCCCGCTGGTGTCGGCCATGCGCGAGGTCGAGCTGGTGAAAACCCGGATCGAGGCCGTGGCCGCCGCCGTGCGCACCCAGCGCGGTGTCGATTTCGCCTACAAGCTTGGCGTGATGGTGGAAACCCCGCGCGCGGCGTTGCGCGCAGGCGACATTGCCCAGCATGTGGCCTTCCTGTCGTTCGGAACCAATGACCTGACGCAGATGACCTATGGACTGTCGCGCGACGACGCCGGGCGGTTCATGTCGGCTTATGTCCAGCAAGGCGTGTTCCCCGAAGACCCGTTTCACATCCTTGATGTGGACGGGGTCGGAGAGCTGTTGCACATCGGCGCAGAACGCGGACGCCAGGCCAGCCCGGGCCTGAAACTATCCATCTGTGGCGAACATGGCGGCAACCCCGAATCAATCGCCTTTTGTCGCAAGGCGGGGTTCGATTATGTGTCCTGTTCGCCCTACCGGGTACCGCTTGCGCGGTTGGCGGCAGCGCATCTGGCGCTGCAAGATCGCGCTGCGGCGCAGCAATCCATTGGACAAGATACGGTTAACGAACATTAACGTCGTCCCAGCTTTGGTGTCAGACCATAGGAATCCTTGTCCGCTTGCCGCGCTGCGGCAAGGTGAATAGATCGGCTTGAGCCCGGCGGTGGACCAAAACGGCGTTTTCGGCTATCACAACTTCGTTGAACGCAAAGGTTTTTCTTGGCGTCCGACGTTTTGAAACGACACCGGGAATACAAATCATGCGCGTACCAGTGATGTGGGCAGCCGCCATTCTGGCAGTCTTGTCGCCTTCTGGGACGGCCCTCGCCGATGTGACGATGAGCCAATCCAACAACCCAAAAGCCGGACTGGACGATCAGGTCCGCGTTCTGCTGCAAGGCGAAAAGACAGCCCTGCGGGAAACCCCGCCCACAGCCACCCGGTCCACAAGAACGACAGCGTCTGCCCCCGAAACGTCGCTTCGCAGCAAGGCCCGGCCGGTTGCGATCAGATATGAAACCGAATGGTTGTCCCAGCTTCCACCTGCCGCGGGTGGCCCCGAATGGCGCTGCCTTGCTGAGGCCCTTTACTTTGAAGCGCGCGGTGAAAGCTTGCGCGGGCAGTTCGCGGTGGCCGAAGTGATCTTGAACCGCGTCGACAATCCGCGTTACCCCGCGACCGTCTGCGGCGTCGTGACCGAAGGCAACCGAAACGGATGCCAGTTTTCCTTTACTTGCGATGGCCTGCCCGAAGTGATCCGCGAACATGCCGCCTTTGCCAGATCAGGCAAGATCGCCCGACTGATGCTGGACGGCCTGCCACGCCCCCTGACACAGGGTGCAACACATTTTCACACGCACAAGGTCCGCCCCCGCTGGGCCACCATCTTTGCCCACACCGCAAAAATCGGGACGCACCTGTTCTACCGTCAGCCCGGCGCCAAGGTCGGATTCGGCGCAACAGTTGAAGATACGCGCGCAACGATCCAGCCTTCCAAGGCGCAGCCCGCGCCCATGCTGTCGATTGCAACCAACGGATAGGGTGCCAAGCAGGTCTTGCTTGCCCGGGACGCGCGTGGGACAGGGCGGGGCGACCTGCCGCGCAAGCCCGACCCGGAGCCCGAAATGACCGATATCCGTCTTGCCTTTGATCACCCTGAACATCGCGCCGAGGCCACTGCGGGTTCGGCACCGCGCGACCGCATTTCTTTGCGCGACCATATCATCGAGGCCGACATCGGTGCGTTTCAACAAGAACGCGGCCACCGTCAGCGCCTGCGCTTCAACGTGGTCGTCGAGGTCCGCCCCAACCCCACCCCATTGGACGACGATGTCGATCGCATCCTGTCTTATGACCGGATCACCGAAGCGATTGCCGAAGAATTGTCCGCAGAACGACTTAACCTGTTGGAAACCCTGGCAGAACGGGTGGCAGAGCGCATTCTGGCAGAGCCGCAGGCGATGCGGATTTTCGTGCGGGTGGAAAAGCTGGACATCGGCCCCTATGCGCTGGGGGTTGAAATCGTGCGCGCCCGCGTCGAACAACCCGTGCGCGCCTTGGGCACAGGCGCGGCCCTGCATCCCCTGGTGGTCTGGCTGGACAATGCGGCGATTCATGCGCCAGACCTGCCCGCACGGCTTGACAGGTTCCTTGCGCAAGGGCTGCCCGTCGTTCTGGCAGTCAGCCTGCCTGACAGCCCTGCCCCGCAATCGGCGGTGGGTCCGGCACAGCGGCGCATCGACCTGTTGGCGATCGAGCAAAACGCATGGGTTCTGGCCGGTCGTGATCCGCGCTGCGTGGTGGTGTCCAGCCGAACCGAACTGGATTGGGCGATGAAGCACGGGCGCATGGTCGTCTGGGCGCCCTCGAAACTGGTGCTGGACGCGGTCGACGGGCCCAAGACCCGTGATCCGGTTGCGC
>JAUSPL010000572.1 GCA_030656535.1 Gemmobacter sp. | reverse complement strand
ATGCTGGAAGGCTTGGCATTGTGGTTGTTGCCCAAGATTCTGGGCACACGCGACATGGCCTTTCCGCGCCTGTCAGCATTGGGGTACTGGTGCTATTTGTTCGGGGGCACGGTAATCCTGATGTCGCTTTTGGCGGGGGTGGCGCCTGACGGTGGGTGGTTCATGTATACGCCTCTGTCAGACAAGACCCACACGCCGGGCATTAACGCTGATGTCTGGTTGCTGGGCGTCACCTTTGTCGAGATCTCGGCTGTGGCGGCAGCGGTAGAGATCACGGTCACAATTCTGCGCTGTCGTGCGGTCGGCATGGCGCTGACGCGGATGCCGCTGATGGCGTGGTATCTGTTGGGGACCAGTGCCATGATGCTGGTTGGTTTCCCGCCGCTTATCCTTGGGTCGATCCTGTTGGAGATCGAGCGCGCCTTTGGCTGGCCATTCTTTGACGTGGCGCGCGGCGGCGACCCGCTGCTGTGGCAGCACCTGTTCTGGCTGTTTGGCCACCCCGAGGTCTACATCATCTTCCTGCCCGCAGCCGGGGCCTTGTCGACCATCATCCCCGTGCTGTCACGGACCTCGATCCTGGGCTATGGTGCGGTCGTAGCGTCAGTTCTGGGGCTGGTATTCCTGTCGTTCGGGTTGTGGGTGCACCACATGTTTGCGGTAGGCATTCCTCAAATGGCGCTCGCATTCTTTTCCGCAGCATCCGCGCTGGTTGCGGTGCCAACGGCTGTGCAGATATTTGTCTGGATTGGCACCATGTGGAAAGGACGACCGCAACTGCAGTTGCCCATGCTGTTTGTGCTGGGGTTCTTCCTGACCTTTGTCATGGGGGGGCTGACGGGCGTGATGCTGGCCATTGTCCCGTTCAACTGGCAAGCGCACGACACCGCCTTTGTCACCGCGCATTTGCATTATGTACTGATTGGCGGGTTTGTCTTTCCGATGATGGCCGCTGTCACCTACTGGATGCCTCTGATTTCGGGCCGCGAACGAGTGCGTGGCTTGGGTGAGGCGGCATTCTGGCTGATCTTGATCGGGTTTCACGGCACATTCTTCATCATGCATCTGACCGGGCTGCTGGGGATGCCGCGCCGGATTGATATCTACCCCGACAACCCGGAATGGGTGATACCGAACCTGATTTCCTCTATCTTCAGCATGGCGATGGCAGCAGGTTTTGCTCTGCTCGCATTTGACATCGTCATGCAGTGCCTGTTCGGACGGCGCAGCCAGCGCAATCCCTGGGACGCGCCGACACTTGACTGGGCGATGGCCCTGCCTGCCCCGGCCTACAACTTTGCCTCGCTTCCCGGTCCGGGGCGGGATGATGCTGACGCAACTGTATCGCTTGCGCGCGGCGAAGGATTTTTGCCGGGGGCGCCCCGCGGCTGGCGCGAGATGCTGGTGGTCGATCCCGGCACCGGCCAACCGGAACATGTCGCGGTCTTGCCCGGAAATACCATGCTTCCTCTGGCCACGGCGGCCGCGATCGGCAGCTTTTTCGGGCTGATGCTGGCGGGACAATATCTGCTGACGCCACTGGCGGTCGTGGTGATTGCGCTGGTGGTCTGGCGCTGGGGCGCGCTCATGGGCACGGACCGGGACCACCCCCCGGTCAACGTCACGCCGGGTCTGGCGCTGCCGTTGCATTGGCATCAACGCTCGACGCTGGCGTACGGCGGGGCGGTCGCCACGCTGGTTGCCGACGGGACGCTGTATGCGGCCTTGATGTTCGGAGTGGGCTTCTTGTCGGTGGTCGCCCCCGGCTGGCCTGCGCCCCCATCGGACATTCCTGCGGGATTGGCGGGGGGGATCACCTGCCTTGCCGTTCTGGCGCTGCTGGTCGCGTCGATCGCTGCCAAGCGAACCGAACAGAGCATGACACCGACTTTGGCCCGAACCAATGCGCTGACAGGTGTGATGGCCTGCGCAACCGCATTGCTGGCGCTATTTGGTCTTGCGATGGTGATGGACGACCCGACCCGCCATGCACGTGATGCCCTGCGGGGCGTGCTGCTGGGTTTTGCCGTCCTGCACACCGCAATTGCCGGGCTGCTTGCGCTGCGCACCTTGGCAGATGCCCGCGCCGGGCGCCTGGGACATACGCGGCGCGGGGCCGCACCCGTTTGGCGATTGTGGCAGAACTTCGCGTTGGCGACGACAGCCGCATCCGCTCTGCTTGTTGCCGGGCAGGAGGTGTTTTGATGCTGTGGGCTGTCCATGCACTTTTGGGGCCGTCCCTATGGGCCATCTTGTTCGCTGCGGTTTATGCGTTGCATGGGATCGGGTGCGCACGCGGCTGGCCCGCCGTCGACACCGGCATTGGCAGTCTGCATATTGTGGTCATGTCTGCGGTCTGGCTGACTGGACTTGCGCTGCACATCGGTCTTGTCCTTTGCGCGCCTTCGGGAAGGGCACACAACGAACGCCTCGTGCTGCTTGGGGCATGGATCGGGCTGGTCGCAAGCCTGGTGACGCTGTCGCCGATCATCTACGCCACGACGTGCCGCTAGGCACAGCCCACAAAGCACCCCGTCCAATGCGGACAAGGCACCCAAAGGCACCCAAAGGCGCCCAGTTTCGCTTTCGCCACGATTGCGCTGCGGAAAGGGTGCCATCGCACGAATCTGGATTGTGAAAGGCCTGTCACCACGGTGCGGATCCGGCGGTGGATAGGGGGCTTCGCTGTCAAACGGGACGCAGGCCCCAGCAGACGCAGGCCCTTGCAACCTGAGAAATCAAGCGTCGCCAAGTGCCGTTGCGGCAACCAGCGCACTTCTTGACGCAGCATGATCTTGCACCTTAATCAGGCAAATGCAAAAGTATCCCTCATCCATAGCAACGGGGCGCAAGATCCCGGAGCAACAACTGACCACCGAAGGGAGCTTCCATGACCATTAGACTGACCCACATTTGCGCTCTGCTGCTGGCCACCAGCGCCATGACGGCACCGGCAAGTGCCGAAACGATCCGTTGGGCCAAAGCCGCTGATGCGACCACGCTGGACCCCCACGCGCAGAACCTTGGAACCAACCACAACTTCCTGCACCATATCTATGAGACGCTGGTGAATCGCGACGTGGCAGGCACCCTGATCCCCAGACTGGCGACAGACTGGGCCATCAAGGATGGTGCCCCGAACGTCTGGGTGTTCAAGCTGCGCGAGGGGGTAAAGTTCCACGACGGCGCTGACTTTACCGCCGAAGACGTAGTGTTTTCCCTCGATCGCGCGCGGACCGAAAAGTCTAACATGCGCCAGTTGCACGTGGGCATCGACAAGGTGGTCGCAGTCGACGATCTTACGGTCGAGGTCCATATGAAGGGCCCGTCGCCGCTGTACCCCAACAACCTGACCAACACCTTCATCATGGACAAGGGCTGGGCCGAGGCCAATGATGTGGTCGAGGTACAGGACTATGCCGCGGGCGCCGAAAACTATGCCGTTCGCAACACCAATGGCACCGGCGCCTATACGCTGACCTCGCGTGAGGTTGATGTTCGGTCGGTGATGACCGCCTTCGACGGCCACTGGGACGACAAACCGGCTGTGACCGAGATCGTTTATCTGCCGATTTCCGAAAACGCGACCCGCATCGCGGCGCTGTTGTCCGGAGAGGTCGATTTCGTTCAGGACGTTCCGGTACAGGACGTAACCCGTCTTCAGTCCAGCGCCGGGATCACCGTCACCACCGGGCCGGAAAACCGCGTCATCTATTTCGGGTATCGCTTTGGGGACGAGCCGCTGAAGTCCTCGAACATCAAGGACAGCAACCCTTTCAACAACCCGCTGGTTCGTGAAGCGGTGCACCTTGCCGTTGACCGGGACGCCATTCAAAGTGTTGTGATGCGTGGTCAATCCATCCCGGCTGGCGTCGCCATGCCTCCGTTTGTCAACGGCTGGACCGAGGAACTGGACGCCTATGCGGCCCCGGACGTCGAAAAAGCCAAGGCGCTGTTGGCCGAAGCCGGTTATCCGGACGGGTTCACCGTGACGCTGGACACACCCAACAACCGCTATGTCAACGACGAGGCCATCAGCCAGGCTATCGTCGGCATGCTTGGCCGTATCGGGATTCAGGTAACCCTGGCGTCACGCCCTGTGGCGCAGCATTCGCCGCTGATCCAGTCGAACGAAACAGATTTCTATATGTTGGGCTGGGGCGTTCCGACGTTCGATTCTGCCTACGTTTTCAACGATCTGGTCCACAGCAAGCAAGGCAGCTATGGCGCCTATAACGGCGGGCTGTATTCCAACCCGGAACTTGATGCCAAGATTGAATCTCTTGGGTCCGAGGTTGATCTGGAAAAGCGCAATGCGACCATCGCCGAAATCTGGGCGAAGGTTCAGGCGGACCGCGTGTTGCTGCCCATTCACAATCAGGTTCTGGCCTATGCTGCGCGTGAAGGTGTGGGAATTGCGGTTCACCCGGAAAACCAGCCCCTCATGATGGACGTGACTATCAGCAAATAAACAGGAAATCCTGTTCTGGCCTGTCGCCCTGCCCAGGGCGTCAGGCCATTTTCTTCCGCAGGCTCGGGACTGGACACAGCGCCACGACCCGCAGCGGCCCCCCATCGACACCGCTGATCCGCAGGGAACCCCACCATGTTCGCCTTTATCCTAAGGCGCCTCCTCCAGTCCGTCGTCGTGATGCTGGTGGTCGCGCTGATCGCATTCCTGATCTTCCGCTATGTCGGAGATCCAATCGTCTCGATGGTCGGGGTCGAAACCCGGATCGAGGATCAAGAGGTGATGCGCGACCGACTGGGTTTGAACGATCCGTTTTATGCACAGTTCTGGACCTTCCTGACCAATGCCGTGCGGGGTGAGTTCGGCATTTCCTACCGCCTGCAACAACCCGTGTTGCGGCTGATTTCGGAACGGTTGCCAGCCACACTGGAACTGGCCTTTGTATCGGCCATGCTGGCGCTGGTGATGGGGGTATTGCTTGGCATCTATACCGCCCTGAAGTCGCGTAGTGCGCTGTCAGGGATCATCATGGCAGGCTCCTTGGTGGGTGTGTCCCTGCCCACGTTCTTGATCGGGATAGGCCTGATCTATGTTTTTGCGGTTGAACTGCAGTGGCTGCCGTCCTTCGGGCGCGGCGACACCGTCCAAATCGGCGCATGGCGCACGGGCTTCCTGACTGAAACCGGATTGAAATCGCTGATCCTGCCCGCAATCACATTGTCGCTGTTTCAAATGACATTGATCATGCGACTGGTGCGCGCGGAAATGCTGGAGGTCCTGCGAACCGACTATATCCGGTTCGCCCGCGCCCGCGGTCTGCCCGAACGGGTCATCAACTTTCGTCATGCGCTGAAAAACACGCTGGTGCCTGTGATCACCATCACGGGCCTGCAGCTGGGGGCAGTGATTGCCTTTGCCATCGTGACAGAAACGGTGTTCCAGTGGCCGGGGGTCGGTTCGCTGTTCATCACGTCGGTGCAGGCGGTAGACGTGCCGGTCATGGCGGCCTACCTGATGTTCATCGCCTTTGTCTTTGTGCTGATCAACCTGATCGTTGACATCCTTTATTACCTCGTCGATCCGCGTCTGCGCGTCGACGGCCGCAGCGGAGGCCACTGACATGCCAGATCCGATCGAGATCGCATCGGCAACGCCGCCGAAAACGCGCTGGCAGCGCATCGTGGACAGCGACATCTTTTTCTCTTACTCGCGATCGCCCGTCACCATCATCGCGTCGGCCATGGCGCTGACCCTGGTGTTGATGGCCGCGCTGGCCCCTTGGGTCGCCCCGCACACACCGTTCAACCCGTCGACGGTCGAGCTGATGGACGGGTTTACCCCACCCGGAGGCGAGGCGTTTTCCGGCAAGACATATCTGCTGGGGACGGACGATCAGGGGCGCGACCTGTTGTCGACCATCATGTACGGATCGCGGGTGTCGCTGTTTGTAGGCTTTGCCGCGACGGTGTTCGCGATGGTGCTGGGCATTTCGCTTGGGCTGGCGGCGGGCTATCGCGGCGGGCTGCTGGACACCATCATCATGCGTGTCGCCGATGTTCAGTTGTCCTTTCCGGCCATATTGATCGCGCTGCTGATCTTTGGCGTGGCGCGCGGGCTTATTCCGCCCGAGCGTCAGGAAAACACGGCCATCTGGGTGTTGATCCTTGCCATCGGCCTGTCGAACTGGGCGCAATTCGCCCGGACCGTGCGTGGCACGACGATGGTCGAACGTCAAAAGGACTACGTGTCCGCAGCACGGCTGCTGGGCCGTCACCCGCTGGCGATCGTGACCAAGCATGTCTTGCCGAACGTACTGGGCCCGGTGCTTGTCATCGCGACCATCAGCCTTGCGCTGGCGATCATCGAGGAGGCGACGTTGTCATTCCTTGGTGTCGGCGTGCCCCCCACCCAGCCCAGCCTTGGCACCTTGATCCGCATCGGTCAGCGGTTTCTGTTTTCTGGTGAGTGGTGGATTCTGGCCTTTCCGGCGTTCACATTGATCTTGCTTGCCCTGTCGGTCAACCTTCTGGGGGACTGGCTTCGGGATGCCCTGAATCCGAGGCTGCGCAAATGACCGACCCAATTCTTTCCGTCCGAAACCTTGTGGTCGACTTTCCGCTGCGCCGGGGCAATTTCCGCGCATTGGATGGTGTCAGTTTTGATATCGCCCCCGGCGAAGTTCTGGGCGTCGTCGGGGAATCGGGGGCGGGCAAATCCATGACCGGAAGCGCGGTGATCGGTCTTTTGGACCCACCAGGGCGCATCACGTCGGGCGAAGTACATCTGACCGGCCAGCGCATCGACACCCTGCCACAAACCGAACAGGCCAAGCTGCGCGGCAAGCGGATCGGCATGGTCATGCAAGACCCTTTGACCTCTTTGAACCCGCTGTTCACGGTCGGCGAGCAGTTGATCGAAACCATCCGGCAGCACATGCCCCTGTCCGAAGAGGACGCCCGTGCCCGCGCGATATCCT
>JAUSPL010000569.1 GCA_030656535.1 Gemmobacter sp. | reverse complement strand
GCGATCACAGCCGAGGCAATGTAGATATTGTTCGCGGCCAAAGTGCGGGTCAGATCATACAAAAGGCCCGGTCGGTCGCGGGTGTCCACCTCGACAATCGTGTAAATCTCGGAGCCCTCGTTGTCGAAAGTGATGGTGGTCGGAAAGCGGAATTCGCGCTCGCGCTTCTTGACCTTGTCGCGATCTTTCAACGCATCTCGTGCAACCACCTCGCCGCGCAGGGTTTTCTCGATCATGGTGCGCAGACGGGGCAGGCGCGACAGCTCATAGGGGTGGCCATCGGCATCCTGAACCCAGAACACCGCCGTGGCATAACCGTCTTTTGATGTGTAGGTCCGCGCATCCACCACGTTTGCGCCAACCAGGGCCAGGGCACCCGCCAGCCGCGAAAAGATGCCGGGGTGGTCTTCCAGCACAAAGGCCGCGCGGGTGGCGTCACGATTGGGTTCAGGGTGCAGATCTATGCGAACCTGACCCGAGCCGATCCCGCGCAACAGACGCGCAAAGACCAGATGGGTTTCTGTCGGCAACCCCTGCCAGTAGGGGCCATAGTGGCGGTCGGTTTCCTGCTTCAGATCGGCGCGCGACCAGTCGGGCAGCGCATCTCGGAGGGTGCGCTTGGCCTCGCCCTCGCGCATTTCGCGATTGACGGCCTCTAGCCCGGTGTCCAATGCGTCAGCGGTGTCCTTGTAAAGACGCTGCAGCAGCATGGACTTCCAATTGTTCCATGTGCCCGGACCGACACCGCGGATATCGCAGACGGTCAGTACAGTCAAAAGGTCCAGCCGCTTGTGTGTTTTGACCGCCCGGGCAAAGTCGCGCACGGTGCGCGGGTCGCCGATATCGCGTTTTTGCGCCACGTCGGACATCAACAGGTGATGGCGCACCAACCATTCCACGGTGTCACATTCGTCCGGCGATAGCCCCAGCCTTGGGGCCACACGTCGTGCAATCTGGGCGCCCAACACCGAATGGTCCTCGGGGCGGCCTTTTCCTATATCATGCAGCAAGAGCGCGACGTACATCACCCGCCTGTTGATCCCGTCTTTCAGGATCGTGCTGCTGATCGGCAGTTCCTCTCCCAGTTCGCCGCGCTCGATCTGGTCCAGCACGCTGATGCACTGAATGATGTGCTCGTCCACGGTGTAGTGGTGATAGACGTTGAACTGCATCATCGCGACGATTGGCTCAAACTCTGGGATAAAGGCCGACAGCACGCCAAGTTCGTTCATCCGGCGCAGGGCGCGTTCGGGGTTGCCGTGTTTCAGCATCAGGTCGATGAAGATGCGGCGCGCCTCGGCGTTGTTGCGCATATCGTCGTCAATCAGGTTCAGATTGGCCGAAACCAGACGCATCGCGTCAGGGTGTATCAGCAAACCTGTGCGCAAGCCCTCTTCGAACAGCCGCAACAGGTTCAGTTTGTCATGGATGAAGTCTGCCGGGTCGATCACTGCCAACCGGTTTTGCAAGATGACGTAGCCCTGTTTGACCTTGCGACGACGGCGGAACAGACCTTCCAGCAAGGGGGCCTTCTTCACATGCCGGGCTTCCAGCGCGGTCAGGAAGATGCGCGTCACCTCGCCGACCTTGGTCGCATGGCGGAAATAATCCTGCATGAAATGTTCGACAGCCCGCCGGCCACCCCGGTCAGTGTATCCCATGCGCTCGGCGACCTCGACCTGCATATCAAAGGTCAGCTGATCCATGGCCCGGCCGGCGATATAGTGCAGGTGGCACCGAACCACCCAAAGAAAGGTTTCTGCCTTGCGAAAGGACACGTATTCTTCAGGGGAAAACAGGCCTTCGGCGACCAACTCACGCGCGCTTTCGCAGCCGTGAAGGTATTTTCCAATCCAGTAAAGGGTTTGCAGGTCGCGCAGACCGCCCTTTCCCTCTTTTACGTTGGGTTCAAGAACATACCGCTGCCCGCCTTGCTTTTTGTGTCGCTCGGCGCGTTCGGCCAGTTTGGCCTCGATGAATTCTGGTCCGGTTCCAGCAAACAAGTCATCATGCAAATGTGCGCGCAGTTCTTCGGCCAGCGGCTTGTCCCCGGCCAGAAATCGCTTTTCCAGCAGGGCCGTGCGTATGGTGATGTCTTCCCGCGCAAGGCGGACGCAGTCCTTGACTGTGCGGGTGGCGTGACCGACCTTCAATCGCAGGTCCCAAAGAATATAGAGCATGGATTCGATCACGCTCTCGGCCCAGGGTGTGACCTTCCATGGCGTGATGAACAGCAGGTCCACGTCAGAATGAGGGGCCATTTCCGAACGGCCATAGCCCCCGACGGCCAGCAAGGCCAGTCGTTCGCCCTCGGTTGGCGACATCAGGGGGTGCAGGGTTTCCCGGGCGATATCGAAGGCCGCGATGACCAGCCCGTCCGTCAATGCCGATTGTCCGCTGACCAGGGCCCGTGACGCAAGCGGGGCTACCACGAATGCTGCTTCCAGCATCGCGTTTCCCCTTAATCGCGCCGCCATCAGATGACGGACGACGACCGAACGGCGTATCTTGTTGTCTTCGGATGGTTCCAGGCAAGCCAGTTCAGCGCGGATCGCGCTTAGGATGGCCGGCGCGTCAAACATGTCCGAGGGCGCGCACAGGGGCGCGTCCTCGGAAAGTGGGCCGTGATGAAGGGGCGGGGCAGCGCCGGGATCAGAACCCGGCACCACCAAAGCTTCTGGGCGCAGGGTCAATCACTACCACCTGGTTGTTGCGGATTTCGGCCACCGCAAGGCCGCGTTCGTTTGTTCCGTCCGAGCGGAGCCGGAAAATTCCCGAAACGCCAACAAATCCAGCGTTCTGGGTAAGGGCTGACGCGGTCAGCGCCCCGCTGTTGCCAGACTTTGCCAACGCGCCAATGGCCGCGATCCCGTCATAGGCCATGCCGGAAATCGGATGCGGCGCTTCGCCGAAGGCTTGCTGATACCGCGCTTGAAAACGGTCAAACGTGGTCGGATCGGGCAGCGCAAACCAACCGCCCTGCACACCCGGCAAGCCCAAGGTGGCCTGCGGAATGTCCCAACGGGTCAAGCCGAGATAGCGTTGGGTCGCCGGGGTGATGCCCTGATCGCGCAAAAGCTGCGTGATCAAAGGCAGGGCGCCGGCGGTGTCCGCAGTAAAGAACAACGCATCGGCGCCAGAACTGCGGGCAGCCGCGGCAATTTGTGGGGCAGCTTGCGCAACACCGTTTTGCGAGAACTCATAGGACGCGGTCCCGGCTACGGTAGAGCCCGAATTTGCAACGGCGCGCGCAATAGCGGCGCGGCCTGCTTCGCCTGATGCAGTACGGTCATGAACGATCATCACGCGGCGCTGGCCTTGGCGCGCAGCATGGCGCACCAGCCGGGCGGCCGTGTTCTCGAACGTGGCGCCTAGAACAAAGACGTTTGCCCCGGCGATGTCGGTGTTGTTGGAAAAGGACAAGACGTTGACACCCGAGGATGCGACCGCGACGCCTGCGGCGTTCGCCTCTTGCGCAAAGACCGGCCCGAGAATGATTTTGGCCCCGTCAGCCACGGCCTTTTGCGCCTGTGCCGAGGCTTGGCCTGCCTGTCCCGCGGTCTTGTAGACACGCAGGTCAATTCGCACACCATCAAGATCTGAAATTGCCAGCCGGGCTGCATTTTCCAGCGACCGCGCCAGCAACTCGTCGGTCGCCTGACCTGATCCACCCGGGACCAGCAATGCCACCGGAATCGGCGCAGCCGTATCAATTGACGGACCGCCGCCACCTACGGCTATCGGTTCACAGGCCGCCAGCCCTACTGCAGACAGAATCAGACCAAACCGGCCCAACGACTTGCGGGCCCTTTGCAAAACGGCAATCATCGACAATTACTCCCCAAGTGCTGCGGTCGGTGCGGGGACCCTATGCGTTTCCGCCCGCGAAGTAAACTTGCGAGAAAGCCACAAGATGACGGAAGCGCCACCAGAAACGTCGCCCGAAGACGGGCCGAATGCGGGGGCCGACCTGCATGCTCCGGCCCCGACTGCGCTGTGGACTCGCGCCCGGGCCATTCCAGCCGGGTTGCACCTGATAGCTACACCCATCGGCGCTGCACGCGATATCACATTGCGCGCGCTGGATATTCTGGCGGGCGCCGATGTCCTTGCGGCCGAGGATACCCGTACATTGCGGCACCTGATGGAAATTCACGGCATTCCGCTGGGGGGGCGGGCGCTGATCTCATATCACGAACACAACGACGCAGAGGCGGGCCCACGCCTGCTGCGCGCGCTGGCCGACGGGCGATCTGTTGCCTATGCGTCCGAGGCGGGAACGCCACTTGTCGCCGATCCGGGGTATCAGCTTGCGCGCGACGCGATTGCTGCTGGCAACACGGTGTTGTCCGCCCCCGGCCCGTCTGCTGTGCTGGCAGCGTTGACCGTGTCGGGCCTGCCCACCGATCGGTTCCTGTTCGCAGGCTTTGCCCCAGCCGCCGCAGGGGCACGCGGGAACTGGCTTGCGGATCTCGCGGAAATCAAGGCGACCATTGTCATCTACGAAAGCCCGAAACGTGTTGGCAAATTGTTAGGGGAAATGGTTCAGAGTTTCGGAAAGGACAGGCGGGCCGCAGTGTGCCGCGAACTGACCAAACGATTCGAAGAGGTGAAGCGGGGCACACTGGCAGAGCTTGCGGATGACTTTTCGGGCAAAGCGGTGAAAGGCGAAATCGTTCTGGTCATCGACCGACCCGCCGCTGTGGTGGTCGATGCCGCTACCGTCGAGGCTGCTTTGCTGGCGGCGCTGGGAAGCGGGCCTGTCAAGGAAGTCGCGGCACGCCTTGCGGGTCAGTTTGGTTTGTCGCGGCGCGAGGTCTACCAGATGGCATTGCGTCTGGAGGGAAAGGACTGAGGATGACGAGGGATGTCTGCGGGCGGGATCTGCGCGGTCAGGTCGGATATCTTACGGGCATCGCGGCGGAAGATGCTGTGGAGCGTCATTACAGGTCTGGCGGATATGTCATTGTGGCGTCCCGCTGGCGTTGCGCGGCGGGCGAAATCGACCTTGTCGTGCGGCACGGCGATGTCCTGGTGTTCGTCGAGGTCAAGAAAAGCAGCACCCATGCCAAGGCTGCCGAGCGTCTGACCCAGCGTCAGATGACGCGTATTCTTGCCGCAGCTTCAGAGTTCTTGGCGGGTGAACCTGCTGGGCAGATGACCGAATCCCGGTTTGATGTGGCCTTGGTCAACGCAATGGGTCAGATCGAGTTTCTGGAAAATGCCTTTGGTGCCTGATCCATCCCGATTGCATCCGCGCCACGGCTGCGTCATCTAGGGGGCTGGATGCGGCAAAGGGGATGTGGATGAAAGTTGCTTTGCAGATGGACCCGATCGGGTCGGTGAACATCGACGCGGACAGCACGTTCCGCATTGCGCTGGAGGCGCAGGACCGCGGCCATTCGCTGTTCTTTTATACGCCCGACAAGCTGGCCTTTTGTGAAGGCCGTGTGATGGCGCGGGGCTGGCCGATCGAGGTACGGCGCGTGAAGGGCGATCACGTCACCTATGGTCCGGAAACCGAGGTTGATCTGGCGGATTTTGATGTTGTCTGGCTGCGTCAGGATCCGCCGTTCGACATGGGATATATCACCACGACACATATCCTGGAAATGATCCACCCCAAGACATTGGTGGTCAATGATCCGTTCTGGGTGAGAAATTCGCCCGAAAAGCTGTTGGTTCTGCGTTTTCCTGATCTGATTCCGCCGACCACAATCGCGCGGGATCTGCAGACCATCCGCGAATTCAAGGCGCGGCATGGCGACATCATTCTCAAGCCTCTGTATGGAAATGGCGGCGCGGGGGTGTTCCGTCTGGACCCCAATGACCGCAACCTGGCGTCTTTGCACGAATTGTTTACCGGGATGAGCCAAGAGCCGTTGATCGTGCAAAAGTTTCTGCCTGCCGTTTCTGCGGGCGACAAGCGTGTGATTTTGGTCAATGGCGAACCCGTTGGTGCCATCAATCGGGTTCCTCAGGCGGGCGAGACCCGGTCCAACATGCACGCCGGTGGACGGCCCGAGCCGGTAGGATTGACCGCCAGAGATCTGGAAATCTGTGCCGCCATTGCGCCGACCTTGCGCGACAAGGGGCAGGTGTTCGTCGGGATCGACGTGATCGGCGACTATTTGACCGAGATCAACGTGACGTCGCCCACCGGAATTCAAGAACTTGAACGGTTTGATGGGACCAACGCCGCAGCGCGCATGTGGGAAGTGATTGAGGCCAAGCGCGCCTGAGGATCAGCGGGACAGGCCGTTGAGCGTTGCCGTTGCTGCAGGTGGTTGGCCCGCTTTGCCAACCACAAGGCGTTCGGGGATCTGGGCTCAGGGGCGCGGCCATGGCGATGTGCTCAGGCTTTGCCACCGACGATCAGGCGAAAGCTGACCGCCTCGGCGATATGGGGTTTGCGCACAAGGGGCGATCCGTCCAGATCAGCGATCGTGCGC
>JAUSPL010000528.1 GCA_030656535.1 Gemmobacter sp. | reverse complement strand
GGACGATCTGCGCGGGCGCGGGCACCTGATTACCGAGGCAGAGCCGTGGACCGTTGGCCGTCTGACTGCGGCGCGGCGCGACCCGGACGGGTTGTTGCGGGCGGCTGCAACGCCGCGTCTGATGCAGGCTTATGCGGTGGGAAGATAGGATGACCTGGTCAATTGTTGCGCGCGATCCGGCGACGGGTCATTTCGGGGTGGCGGTGGCGTCACGCTTTTTTGCAGTCGGCGGCATCGTGCCCCATGTGCGGGGCCGGGTGGGGGCGGTGGCGACGCAGGCCTTTGTCAACCCGACCTATGGGCCTGATGCGCTGCGCCTGTTGGAAGCGGGTGCGCCGCCTGAATTGATCGTGCCCATCTTTACCGGGCGCGATGACGGGCATCCGAACCGGCAGTTTCACATGATCGACGCACAGGGGCGCAATGTGGCCTTTACCGGCGCCAACTGCGTGGATTGGGCCGGGCATCTGGTGGCGGATGGCGTGTCGGTTGCGGGCAATATGCTGGAAGGCCCTGCCGTGGTGGCCAACACGCTGCGTGCCTATCAGACCGCGATGGACAAGCCCTTGGCCGAGCGGCTGCTGATCGCCATGCAGGCCGGCGAGGATGCGGGCGGGGACAAACGGGGGCGTCAGTCGGCGTGTCTTGTGACCTACCGGGATCAGGATTACGCGTGGCTGGACATCCGTGCCGATGACCACGCCGATCCGCTGGCCGAGCTGCGCCGACTGTATGCGGTCGCGCAGGAGCGATACATGCATGTCGCCGAGACGATGGCCACGCGGGAGAACCCGCATGGCATGACCGACCGCAGCCATATCGACGCAAAGATCGCATTGTTGGAGGCGGAAAGGATCGCGGCAGGGCGACCGACCGCGTCTTTCATGGCGAACAAATAGGGTGGTGCCGCCCCTCTTGACGGGGGCGGCGTCAAACCTTGGGACTTTCGCGAAGACCGTATCTGGTCAGGCGGTGAACCTGTCAGCATAGCGGGCACGAAGCTCGGCCTTTTGCACCTTGCCCATGGTGTTGCGGGGCAAAGCTGGCAAAATCTCCAGCGCCTTGGGCTGTTTGAACCGGGCCAGTTTTGCGCGCAACGTCGCGTCGATGGCCGCAAGGTCGGGGGTCTGTCCCGGCAAGGGCACGACAAAGGCCAAAACAGCCTCGCCAAAGTCCGGGTGCGGGACGCCGACCACGGCGGATTCCAGCACGCCGGGCTGGTCGTCCAGGATCATCTCGACCTCTTTGGGATAGACGTTGAACCCGCCGGTGATGATCAGATCCTTTTGCCGTCCGACGATTGTCAAATAGCCGTCCGCATCGAACTGCCCCAGATCTCCGGTGATGAAAAAGCCGGTGTCGCGCAGTTCTTCCCGGGTTTTTTCGGGCATCTGCCAGTAGCCCTTGAACACGTTGGGGCCGCGCACCTCGATCATGCCGACCTCACCTTGCGGCAATCGGGCGCCGGTGGCGGGGTCTGTCACGATCACCTCGGTGCCTCGCAGCGCTGTGCCCACGGTGCCTGCGCGCCTGTCGCCCTCATAGGGGTTCGAGGTGTTCATGTTGGTTTCGGTCATGCCATAGCGTTCAAGAATGCGGTGGCCGGTGCGCTGTTCGAACTGGACGTGGGTTTCCGCCAACAAGGGTGCAGAGCCGGACACAAAAAGCCGCATGTGGGCCGTCAGCTCGCGGGTAAAGCGGGGATCGTCAAGCAGGCGCGTGTAAAAGGTCGGCACGCCCATCATGGATGTGGCGCGGGGCATCAGGCGGATCATGTCGTCGATGTCCAGCCCGGGCAGAAAGATCATCGCGCCTCCGGTCAAAAGCGCGATGTTGGTCGCAACGAACAGGCCGTGGGTGTGAAAGATCGGCAAGGCATGCAGTTGCACATCGGTCGCGGAAAAGCGCCAGTGACTGGCCAGCACACGGGCGTTCGACAACAGGTTGTCATGGGTCAGCATCGCACCTTTGGACCGGCCTGTGGTGCCCGATGTATAAAGGAACGCTGCAAGATCGTCCGGCGCGCGGTCCACCGCGGTGAAGGTCGCAGCCTGACTTGCGGCAAGCGTGGCAAAGCTGCCCAGGCCGTCCGCATTCAGGGTCTCCAGCCGGGCACCGTGGCGCATGGCGACGGCGGTCAGCGCCGCCGCTTTGGCCCCGTCCGCCAGCAGTAGCTTTGGGGTGGCGTTGCCGACAAAGTAATCCACCTCATCCGCCGTATAGGCCGAGTTCAGCGGCAGAAAGATGGCCCCGAGGGCAACGGCAGCACCGTAAACCGCAAGCGCCGTCGGCGTCTTGGCCACCTGAACCGCAACCCGGTCGCCAGTTCCCACACCGCAGGCCACCAAAGCCCCGGCAGCGCGGTGGATCATCGACAAAAACCCATCGCCAGAGATTTCATCCCCGTCGGGAAGGATCAGGAACGGGCGGGTCGTGCCCTGCAGCGGGGCAAACAGGGCGTCATATAGGGTATTGGGCATTGGCTGATCCTTGCGCAGTTGCCGCGAGTTTTGCGCCAAGCCGCAGCTTTCGTAAAGCCGGTTGTCGGGTGTGCCACCTTGCCCGCGGCGGATAGCAGTGTGTCCCCTGAGCAAGGATGCCGCTGCGCAAGACTGCGTGTCCCGGTCGCAAAACCGTTTCAGCGCTCGGGTCGAACGCTGAAACGGTTGACGGCATGACCCCTATTCGGCCGCAATCTGGGTCTGGTCCACCAGACTGACGATATCCATCATGATCCGGTTCAGCTCAAAGTCCTTGGGCGTATAGACCGCAGCAACGCCCATCGCGCGCAAGGCGACGGCGTCCTCATCTGGGATGATGCCCCCGACGACCACCGGCACATCCGACAGGCCCGCCGCGCGCATCCGGTCCATCAAGTCCGCGATCAGCGGCAGATGGCTGCCAGACAGGATCGACAGGCCGACGACATGTGCCCCCTGATCCGCCGCCGCCGCAACGATTTCGGCTGGCGTCAGTCGGATGCCCTCATAGGTGATGTCCATCCCACAATCGCGCGCGCGGGCGGCGATCTGTTCTGCGCCGTTGGAGTGGCCGTCCAGTCCGGGCTTGCCGACGAGAAACTTGAGCCTGCGTCCAAGTTTGGTCGACACCGCATCCACCGCGTGCCGGATTGGCTCCAGCCCTTCGGTGCGGTTCGACGGGTTGCGTGATACGCCGGTCGGGCCGCGATACTGGCCAAAAGCCGCACGAACCATGTCACCCCATTCGCCAGTGGTGGCCCCGGCTTTCGCGGCGGCGATGGACGCGGGCATGATGTTCGCCCCCGACGCGGCGGCAGCGCGCAACGACTCCAGGGCAACCATGACCGCCACGTCATCGCGTGAAGCGCGCCAAGCGTGCAGGCGGGCGATCTGGTCGGCCTCGGCTTTCGGGTCGGACACCATGATCGACCCATCGCCGGTGGTCAGCGGCGAAGGCTCGGTGGTGGTAAAGCGATTGACACCGACCACCACGGTCTCTCCGCCCTCGATCCGGCCGATCCGGTCGGCGTTGGCCTCGACCAGACGGGATTTCATGTATTCAATGGCGGCGACTGCCCCGCCCATGCCGTCAATTGTGGCGAGTTCCGCACGTGCCCCATCCTTGAGCGCCGCCACCTTGCGGTCGATGGCCGGGTTGCCGTCGAACAGGTCGTCGAATTCCAGCAGATCGGTTTCATACGCCAGGATTTGTTGCATCCGCAGCGACCACTGCTGATCCCACGGGCGCGGCAGGCCAAGCGCCTCGTTCCAGGCTGGCAGTTGCACGGCACGGGCACGGGCCTTTTTCGACAGCGTCACCGCGAGCATTTCTATCAAAATCCGGTAGACGTTGTTTTCTGGCTGCGGTTCGGTCAGACCCAGGCTGTTGACCTGCACGCCATAGCGGAAGCGGCGGTATTTCGGGTCGGTGATGCCATATCGTTCAAGACAGATTTCATCCCACAGATCGACAAAGGCGCGCATCTTGCACAATTCGGTCACGAACCGGATGCCAGCGTTGACGAAGAAGGAAATCCGCCCGACCATATTCGGAAAGTCCTTGGGCGCTACCTTGCCTTTCAGGTCGTCCAGCACGGCGCAGGCGGTCGCCAACGCAAACGCAAGTTCTTGTTCCGGCGTCGCCCCAGCTTCTTGCAGGTGATAGGAACACACATTCATCGGGTTCCATTTCGGCAG
>JAUSPL010000523.1 GCA_030656535.1 Gemmobacter sp. | reverse complement strand
GAACCGCCTATGCTCGCCTTGTGGGCGGTGGTTGGTGGCGCGTCGTGTTGACTGCCACGATGGGCGCTTCTGATACATTTGCGGATGGGCGCATCGGCCTGGCGGATGGATCGGCATTCTTCTATACCGGCGACGGCGTATCGGGCCTCTACATCTGGGGAGCGCAATTTGAGGCCGGGGCTTATGCCAGCAGCTACACCGCCACCGTCGCATCTGCCGTTGTCCGCTCTGCCGACACCAGCGCGCAGACCGTCACCAGCCTGTGGAACGATCTCGAAGATACGATTTATCTGGAGGGCATCACCGCGCCCGGCCTTGGCACCGGCTCGCAAGTCGCCCTGCAATATGACGACGGGACCGAGGATAACCGGGTGCGCGTCGAGCGTGACAGCAGCGGTGTCGTGCGGGCCATCGTCACGACCGGCGGCGTCGAGCAGTGCAATCTCAACATGGGCGCGCTGGGCAACAGCACCGAAATGCGGCTTGCCTTCAGCCTGACCGCCAACAGCTTCATCGCGCGCCTAAACGGTGGATCGGAGGTGACGGATACCGTCGGCACCATGCCGACCGGGATCACGACCAAGCGCACCGGCTGCGACACGACCGGCAACCAGTGGGGGGGCACCATCCGGCGCGACACGCTGTTTGCGCACACGCTGAACACCGCAACCCTTCTCTCCATGACGCAGGGGTAGGACAATGGCGCATTACACAAGCCACCGGCTGCGGGCCGATACCGAGGCGGACCTGATCGCGGCGCTGCCTTGGGCGCGCTTCGATGGCGGCTGGGTCGATTCCGGCCCGGCCTACGCCATCGCCATTCAGGGCACCCGAACGGTCACGCCCGGCACCTATGACGATGAGGGCGCAGAGGTCACGCCGCCGGTGGTCGATGACCGCTGCCACGCCATCCTGCGCACCACGGCGGCATTCGCGCATGAGATCGACCCGGCGCTGATCGTCGATGGCGTCGAACCCGGATGGTGGGAGTGGGCGGAATGAGCAATAGCACGCTGGCAATCGCCAACAGCATCCGCGCCGGCCTGATGGGACCGGGCCAGGCCGCCACCGTGGACGGGATCGGCACGGCGGGCAATCAGGATGTCGTGAACCCCCTCGGCCTTGTCTCCACCTCTGCTGACATCGACGTGCAGTCGGCGGCGGTCGTGACCCTGACCGCCGAGGCGACGACAGAATTGACGCTGACCAACCTGCCCTCGGGCAAGGCGTGGGAAGTGTCCTTTGTCATCACCGATGCGGACGCCATCTCGGACATGGACGCCCTGTTCACCAACCCGATCAGTTGGCCGCTGGCGGACAGTTCCACGAGCGCCCTGTTCAGCGGCATCGACGGGATCACCGTCGGCACGGAATTGCGCCTGCTCATCAAGTCATTCGGTGGCGCGACGACCTACGGGTATATCGTATGAGCATGCTTCTGGCCGCAGCATCCGCGCTGAACCGGCGCCGGGGGGCGGTGGACATTGCCGACCTGTTCGATATCACGCTCGACACGGCGGCCAATCTTGACGGCGTTTCAACGACCGGCTGGGATTTGCTGGTTGGCAAAAGCCGGGTGAACAGTACAGACTGGGTGTGGCGCGATACCGCGCAGGGCATCAGCGATTATCTGAAGTCGAACGCTCCTAACGGCACTGACGCCGCCGCCGCATTCAGCGACTACGCCACGCTTTTGGGTGCCGGGAACGGCGTTCTTTACCGCTACAAGCAGCACCCCAAGTTTTGCGCGGTCGTTGCCTTCACCCACACGAACGGCGTCACCAGCAACATCCCAACCGGCCTGACTGTTCCCCTCGGCCTTGCCACGGTCAAGCGTCTGGACAGCACCAGCGACTGGTACACGAACCACCGCAGCCTGACCGCCGGCTATAACCTGCGCCTGAACACCTCGGCGGCGGAGAGCAACACGGCGGCCTATGTCAGCTTCAGCGGATCGACGGTGGTGTTTTCCAGCGCGGCCCCCAGCGGGGATTACGTCGCCTATGTGTGGGGGCATGATGTCGGGGATAGCGGTGTCATCCAGTGCGGGGTGTACACGGGCAATGGCTCGACGACAGGCCCGACCGTCGCGCTTGGCTGGCAGCCTCAATGGCTTCTGGTCAAGTCAATCACTGGCGGAGTCGGGTGGTATCTGTTCGATGCGGCCAGAAACCCGACAAACCCGGTGAATGCCAGAGTGTCACCGGACACCGCTGACGCCGAAGCAACCAATGTCAACGCATTTGATTTCACCGCAACCGGGTTCGACGTGATCTCCAATAGCAGCATCGTGAACGGCCCAGCAGCCGAATATGCGTATGTGGCTATCAGGAGCGCAGCATGACCTTGGGCAGCACCATGATCTATGTCGCCATAGCGACCCTGACATAATGGCGAGGCAGCAAATGACGGTACAGCCAGACAACAGCGTGATCCTGCAGGCCATCGGTCGCATTGACGGGCGACTTGATGGCATCTTCCAGCGCCTCGACCAGAGCGACGAGGACCGCAAGATACTGCACGCGCGGGTGTCTGACACGAAAGACGGGATCGTGGCGCTTCGCAGCGAGGTATCATCCTTCCAGCACGCGGATGTTGTCGCGCATAACGACCTGGCGGGCCGGATCGTCACGCTGGAGCAGAAGATCGAGCCGGTCATCAAGACCGCCGACGACTGGCAGAAGACCAAGAGCAAGGTGGGCTGGACGCTGGGCGGCATGGGGCTGGCCGCGTTCGGCGCCGGCGCCAGCCTGTGGTCACAGCTGACCAAGATATTCACGTCCGGGAGTTGAGCAATGGCCTATGACGTTCTCGATACCGCAAAGAAGCTGGGCTGGACCGAAGCCAGCGGGTTGAAGCCGGGCGAGTATTTCGCCAGCACCGGGCAGACCGATGCTTTCCGTGCGGAGAAGCTGAAGGACAGCGGCGGGACCGTGGGCGGCTATACCGGCGCGGCCCCGACCGTGCCGGCCGCCACGACCACGGCGGCCCCGACAACCACGACCGCCGCACCCGTCACCAGCACCAGCGGCAAGGGCCTGATGGGCGGCATTGGCGCCGGCTCCTATGCCGATAAATGGGGGCTGACTTCCGATCAGGTCGCACAGCTGGCCGCGATGACCAACTTTCAGCTGGGCGCTGGTGGTGGCGGGAATGCAGGCGGCCAGGTTGGCGCGGATGGCAAGGCCGTTGGCGGGCTGGGCAAGGCGCTG
>JAUSPL010000517.1 GCA_030656535.1 Gemmobacter sp. | reverse complement strand
GGGATGGCAGTGGTATTGGCGGTCGCAGGATACGTCGTCTGGACCGACCAGACCGCAGATTCGCTCGCACCGCCGCAACCTGTATCTGCGGAGTCGGTATCCGCTACGGCGCCAATTGCGCCCGCCGGGGGCAACGTCGCTGCGGTCGAGCCATCTGCACAGGGGTCGCCTGCGGGCAGCCAGTCTGAAACCGCAGCCCCCGCTGCTGACCCTGCGGCAGGCCAATCTGCAGGCCAGTCCGGCGATCAGGCGGCCATCAGTGCGCCCCCCCCAACGCCGCCCCAGTTTGATCTGGTTCGCATCGCCCCCGACGGAAGTGCGCAGGTTGCAGGCAAGGCGCAGCCTGGCACCACGGTGGCTGTGATTCTGGACGGCACCGAAATCGGTCTGACCACAGTTAACAGCCGAGGAGAGTTTGCGCTGCTGTTCGACCTTGCGCCGTCGCAGGTCCCGCGCGTCCTGACGCTTGCGATGCGGTCGCCGGGAGGAGAGATTGTCATATCGCCTGACAGCGTGATCGTGGCTCCGGCGGTCACCGTGGCCGCGCCGCCGCAAACCGCGCCGGCAGGTCCTGCATTCGTACCAACGCCGGCGCAGGCGCCGGGAATGACGCCGACCTCCGCGCCCGGCTTGGCTGCGGGTCCGTCTGCGGCGACCTTGCCGGCAGCGCCTCCGGCTGTTCCAATTGCAAGCAGTATGGCGCCTTCTGCGCCAGGGCAATCACCTTTGCTGGCCGCGACTCCACCTGGCACCGACGGCGCAGCAACCGGGTCTGAAAACGTCGCCACTGCGCCGACAAGCGCGGGGACTGTTTCCACAAGCGTCCCGGCCTCGTCGACCAGCGGATCCGCTGTCCCAGACAGGCCCCCGGTGGTGACGGGTCCGCAAGCCACCGCAGAGGATGGCCAGACCGCAACGGCAGCCGACCCGGGTGCCGCGACACAGTCGGTGGCCGCGACCGGACCGGCGATCCCCGCGCCATCGACAGTCGGCATTCCCTCGGCTGAATCGGATGCCGCCGCAGGCAGCGTTCCGCCAGCGACGAGCAGCGCGGCTACTGCAACCGACCCCGCCGCAGGCACGGCAGGTGAAGGTGCATCCCCTGAGGTCGCGCCGTCTGAACAAACGGCAGCCGCGGAACCCGCACCGATTCCCCCAAAGCCTGCACCGTCCCCAGAGCCTGCGACAACCGGGGTCGCGATCTTGGCGCCAAAGCCCGGTGCGACGGTGACGGCCGATGCCGTTGCCCCGTCCGCCACACCCGAGCAAGGCACCGCTGCATTGGCACCGCAGGCCCTGTTGGTGACCAAGGACGGGGTCAAGGTGCTGCAATCGGGCGGTGCAGTCGCCGGACCCGGGCGCACGGTGGCCATCGAGACGATCAGCTATTCCGCTACTGGTGCGGTCATGCTGGCGGGCAAGGGGGCACCCGGGGCGTTTGTCCGGCTTTATCTGGACAACGCCGCGCTGATGACCACACCAGTTGACGCTGCGGGGAGATGGAGCGCCACCTTGCCGCCGGTCGAGGCCGGGATCTACACCTTGCGGGCCGATCAGCTGGACGCAGCGGGCGTGGTGACATCGCGTTCGGAAACGCCATTCTTGCGCGAACCCCCCGAGGTGCTGGCCGCCGCAGCCAGACAGACCACCCAGCAGGCGGCCGAAGTGGCTGCGGCGCTAACGGCCCCTGTCCCGGAAACTGCATCCGGTGCGGCACCCGCCACCACAAACGAACCGCCAACCATCGCCGAACCTGCGGCTATGCCTGCAAAGGGCGTGCGCCCGGACCCCAATGTCCCCGCCCCGTTGATCGCACGGGTTGTGACGGTGCAGCCCGGCTACACCTTGTGGCGGATCGCCAAGGAAAACTATGGTGACGGCATCATGTACGTAAAGGTTTTCGAGGCCAACCGTACCCAGATTCGCAACCCCGACCTGATCTATCCGGGGCAATTGTTCTCGGTGCCAGAGCCTAGGTGAGGGTCGACCCGGACCCCGGATCCTTTGCCTTGAAGGTTCGGGCATTCAATGGGCCCTCAGTGCCCGGATGTCCGCGCCGCCAACACGGCGGCGCGTGACATCCGTTTGACCCGCCCACAGGGGTTCATGCGAAAACCCGCAATCGCAATGGCGCGCGTGCGCCAAAGCAGGGCAGGGGCTCTGGCCTTTCCCGATCCGGGCGCATAGGTAAGCTGGGCAGGAGAAATGCCGATGACCCAAGCCAAAACCCCGCCCCGCGCACCGACCCCCGACAAGGGCGCCGAAAGCAGCGGTATGGCGACCATCCGTCGCGTGTTGCCGTACCTTTGGCCCGAGGGCGAGCCGTGGGTAAAGCGGCGCGTCGTGCTTGCGCTTTTGTTGTTGATGTTTGCCAAGGTGGTCTCGGTCACCACACCCTACCTTTACAAACGCGCGGTCGATGCACTGGCGATGGCGGACCCGACACCGGCTGTGATGCTGGGCTGGGGCGCGGTCGGTTTGACCGTTGCCTACGGCATGGCACGGCTGTTGACGGTCGGCTTTGGCGAATTGCGCGACGCGGTGTTTGTACGGGTCGGGCAAAGGGCGCTGCGCAAGCTGGCGTTGGAGACCTTCACCCATATCCACCGCCTGTCGATGCGCTATCACATCACCCGCAAGACCGGCGGGCTGTCGCGCATCATCGAACGCGGGGTAAAGGGCGTCGATTTCCTGTTGCGCTTCA
>JAUSPL010000510.1 GCA_030656535.1 Gemmobacter sp. | reverse complement strand
ATGGCCATGGCGCATCATTTCTATGACCTGCCCAAGCATGTCCTGGCCCACAAGGCGTTCGGCTGTTTCCGTCACCGCAATCTGGAACCGGCATCGCCCTATCTGCGCGGGTTCTCGGATGATTGCGTGATCCCCGTCAGTCGCTGGACCGAAATGCGCCAGTCCGAGATTGATGCCGTTCCGGGGTTGGTCACGCTGCTGGCGTCGCCAGAGGTGGGGCCCTGTCTGGTAGAGGACGCACGGCACCGGGCCTTGTGGATTTTCAACCACTTCGAATATGACAGCGAAACCCTGAAGTCGGAATACGACCGCGATGTGGCCAACGGCACCCCCATCAATGTGCCGCTGAACTATTATCCGGATGACAATCCCGCGATGGTGCCGATGAATCGCTGGAGAAGTCACGCCCACCTTCTATATGGCAACTGGATCAACGAGATATATCAGTCCACACCCTATGACCTTGCCCAGATTGGCCGCCCTTAGCTTCCTGACCACCCTGGCAGCCGCCGGGTGTGGGGTTGTTGCCGATAGCCGGGCCACATCACGCGAACGGCAGGCCGAAGCGACCTTTCCGCCCACCGGACAGATCATCATGGTCAACGGTCGCCAGGTCCATGCCGATGTGCGCGGGACCGGGCAGGATGTCGTGCTGATCCACGGGGCCGGCGGCAACACCCGCGATTTCACCTTTGATCTGGCCAACCGGCTGGCGCGCGATTTCAGGGTCATCAGCTTTGACAGGCCGGGACTTGGCTGGTCCGACAGCGCGGGGCCTGACGGCATCAGCCCGCTTGTGCAGGCCGACATCCTGCGCGCGGCGGCGGCGCAACTGGGCGTGCGGCGCCCGGTCGTTGTGGGCCACAGTTATGGTGGTGCCGTCGCGATGGCCTGGGCCCTGCGCGACCCGCAGGGAACCGGCGCGGTGGTCAGTGTCGCCGGTGCCACGATGCCTTGGCCGGGTGGCCTGGGGGCGTGGTACACGATTACCGCGTCAGATCTGGGGGGCGTGACCTTGGTGCCGCTGATCACGGCATTCGCCCCCGAGGCGCGGGCCGATCAGGCCATCGAATCGATCTTTGCCCCAGATCCGGTGCCCGCAGGCTATGGTGCCTATATCGGTGCCGGTCTGACATTGCGGCGCGACAGCCTGCGCGAAAATGCGCGTCAGGTGAACGGATTGAAACCACATGTGACCTATATGGCAGCGCAGTATTCCCAGCTGACCCTGCCGGTCGAGATCATTCACGGCACGGCGGATACCACCGTTCCCGCGCAGGTTCATGCACAACCGATGGCCGCCCTGCTGCCGGATGCACATGTCACCTTGCTGAACGGCGTTGGTCACATGCCCCACCACGCCCGCCCGGACGCTGTGGTCGCCGCGATCCGCCGGGCCGCTGCCCGGGTGCGGTAGTTTCCACTGTGACAAGTCCGACCGCGGCCGCCAATCCAGATAAGCTTTTGCAATCTGGTCGTGGCCGCCGATCCAAGCAGTTGGTGGACAGCGGCGCGAACTCGGCGATACTGGCCACCAAATCAGAGGTGATATCATGGACCTGCCATTTGACGGCGCAATCAGCCGCTTCCATCAAGACGCCGCCCCAGCCGAAATCCGCATGGCGCTCGACGGCGCCGACAAGGATGACATCCTGGCGCCCAGCTATCCCTATCGGCGAGAGATGAAGAAAAAGGACTACAACGCGGTCATGGACCCGCTTCAGATCGAACTGGTCAAGATGCAGTCCGACTTCAAGACATCGAACCGTCGGTTGGTCGTGCTGTTCGAAGGCCGCGACGCCGCCGGAAAGGGCGGCACCATCGGCACACTGACGCGGCACCTGAATCCGCGCTCGGCCACGGTGGTCGCCTTGCCAAAGCCGTCAGACCGCGAAGCCACACAGTGGTATTTCCAGCGATATGTCGACTGGTTGCCCGCAGCCGGGGAAATGACCTTCTTTGACCGCAGCTGGTACAACCGGGGCGTCGTCGAACATGTTTTCGGGTTTTGCACCCCCGAGCAACGCGCGCATTTTTTCCTCCAACTACCGAATTTTGAACAGATGTTGGTGGATGAGGGCATAACGCTGGTCAAGATCTGGCTAAACGTCGGGCAGGCCGAGCAACTGCGCCGGATGCTGGAGCGCGAAAAGGACCCGCTGAAACAGTGGAAACTGAGCTTCATCGACGTCGAAGGCCTGAACCGCTGGGATGCCTATACCGACGCCATCCTCGAAACGCTGGAAAAGTCCGATTTCGATTTTGCACCCTGGACCGTGGTGCGGTCAGATGACAAGGCGCGCGCGCGCATCGCCGTGTTGCAAACCATCTTGCACGCGGTGAACTATGCCCACAAAAACCACTCTGCAATCGGCGACATCGACCCAGCAATCTGTGGCGGCCGCGACATCTGGCATGGGTAAGCAGGGCTACCACCACGGCAATCTGCGGCAGGCACTGGTGGATGCCGCCCTGGCCCTGATCACCGACAAGGGGCCACAAGGTTTCACCTTGACCGAGGCCGCGAAAGAGGCGGGCGTCACCCCAGCCGCAGTTTACCGCCACTTTCAGGGGCGCGAGGACCTGATCGCCGAAGCCGCACGACAAGGCTATCAGATATTTGGCGAGTTGATGGAGCACGCTTATGCGAAAGGCCAGCCCTCCCCACTTGCCGCGTTCGAGGCAACCGGGCGGGCGTATCTGGCCTTTGCCCGCAGATTTCCCGGTCACTATCAGGCAATGTTCGAGTCCGGGTTGACCTTGCAAAACCACCCTGAACTGGCGCTTGCTGCACAACGCGGGCGGGCGACACTTGATCTGGCTGCGCAGAAGCTGGCCGAACAATTGCCCGTCGACAAGCGCCCGCCTGCCCCGATGTTCTCTGCCCATATCTGGGCGATGAGCCACGGCGTGGTTGAATTGTTCTTGCGCGGCAGCCCTGGCACCCGGTCACCGTTTGGCCCCGAGGATCTGCTTGAAACCGGCATCGGGATCTATCTGCGCGGGCTTGGTCTTTTGCCACCCGACCGGTGAGACACTGAGCCGATCACAAAATCATTGCGAAAACACGGGTCGCGGCCGTAACATGATTCCATATTTACCGTGACTGATTTGAATGCACTGGACCACCGAGATGATTGGGGACCGCAATGCACGACTTTGAGACCTGCTACAAAAAGACCCGGCGCCAACTCACGAATTTTGACTTTCACGCCAAGCTGCCAAAATCTATGGCAAAATTCAATCTCGCGTCTGCAATGGACAGCGATGGTCCGAATCGCCGCGGATATGACGACATCAAGGCGCTGCGCGCGGCGCTGACAGACAGCAAACGCAAGACCAACAAGTCCGAAGGCGAGATTCTGGTCGCGGCATGCGAAGATGTGGCCGGAAAGACCATCATCGGCAAGATTACCGGGTGGCTTTATGACACCAAAGACCGGGTTTCTGCCGTCAAGATGATGCGCCACATGTATCTGATGCGGATGCGGGGATCACAGGACGTTTGGGTCTACTCTCCGCCCAAATCCTACACCCAATGGCTGTACGACGAATTCGAGGGGATGAACAAAGCCGGGCTGGAAACCTGGAGCAGTGAGGACGACGAGACCTATTCGGAATCCGACAAGACCGCGATGGCCGACGCGACCCAGATGGCGATGGCTTGGTGCATGAAATGCCAGGTCAAGCTGTCGACACCGGACGCGGCCTCCAAGGCGCTGGTCCGCAAATGGTTTTGTGCCCCCGGCGCCGACGACAAGGCGGTGGAAAAGGCATCAAAGACTCTGGGTCTGGGGTTCAAGAAGATCTGCTCTGTCCTGAACAGCAACAAGCTGGTGCTGTCGGATGAGCCCAATGATCGGGCTGGCGGGGGCTGGAAAGATTACGCCTTTGTCTACAAGTCCGAAAAGATGAGCGTGGTTTACGTTCAAAGCGCTACCTTGTCCGCGGCAAAAGGCAGCAAGATGTGGCTGGCCGCGCTGACCATCGTGCATGAACTGTCACACCGCGAGATGAACACCGAAGATCACCGCTATGACTCGGACGGCAAGCTGAGCCCAAGTGCAGGACAAGGCGCACTTTCTGCAGCGCATGCGATCCAGAACGCCGACAACTGGGGCTATTTCGCAGCCGATATGAATGGCGGGCTGGCTGGTGGAACAAGCCTGACCGTGGCGGGGGTTGCCTGACCGAACGCGGCCTTGGAGGGTTGGCTATGACAGGAGGACCGATCATGATCGCACCCGTAGAGCACGGCGGATTGCGCTATGAGGCCTTGCATTGGGCCAAAGAGCGCGGCTTGGGCCAAAACGGTGGCTTTGTGGCTGCGATCGACATCGCCAGCGGCAAAGAGCTGTGGGTGCAGCGCATCTATGAAATTGTCTATGGCGACAAATCCCCGCAAAAATACGACCGCTTCATCACCACGCTGACGTTGATTGACGGTGACACGGCGTTGGCCGTCACCGACCAGACGGGCGCGGTGTACAGGCTGGACCTTGGAACCCGTGCGGTGACCCTGATCTCGGCCGCGCCCGACACCACCCCCCCGCCAAATCCGCGCAAACCCGCCAAGGCGGAACCGGCAGAGAAAAAGGGCTTTTTCGGGCGGCTGCTGGGCGATTGAAACTGGGCGAAGGCACAAAAAGAGCGCGCCTTTGCCGACGCGCACCTGTTGCAATATCCTCAGCCCAAAGGGACCTCAGCGGAACAGGACCAATGCACCCGGGCTCCACGCGACGCGGGTGCGCGTCTTGATGTCCAGCACCGGTCGGCCAAAAACGTTGCGCATCGACAGGCGGACCGGCTGATCAACCCCATCAAGCTTTACATCATAATAGGTCATGTCGCCGAAATAGACCACTTCCTCGATGATGCCGGGGGTTTCGCGGTCGGTGGCTGTCTGACCTTCATACAGGATCGTCAGTGTCTCGGGGCGAAAACCGACGCTTGCCGGGCCGCCAGTGGGCGCGCCGGGTGCCTGGGCGCGGGTAATGGGGCAGCGGCCAAGGCCGGGAACCTCGACTTCGAACCCATCCTGGGTTTCGGACACGATGGTCGCAGGCAAAAAGTTCATCGTACCAATGAAATCCGCGACCTTTCGGGACTTTGGTCGGCGGTACAGTGTTTCGGGGTCGTCCAGTTGCGCGATCTCGCCGTCAAACATGACCGCGATGCGATCAGACATCACCAAGGCCTCTTCCTGATCATGGGTGACCAGAATGAACGTGATGCCGACCTGCCTTTGCAGACGGATCAGTTCGACCTGCATCTGTTCGCGCATCTTCTTGTCCAGTGCGGACATCGGTTCGTCCAGCAGCAGCACCTTGGGCTTCAGGATCAGCGCGCGCGCAAGCGCGACCCGCTGCCGCTGGCCCCCTGACAAGGCGTGCGCCGCACGCTTGCCATAGCCTTTCAGCCCCACCATTTCGAGGTGCTCTTGCACGGCCCGGTCCTTGTCCGAGGCCGAGCGGGGGTCGCGGCGCAGACCAAACCCGACATTCTGTTCTACCGTCAGATGCGGAAAGATCGCATAGCTTTGAAACACCATATTGGTCGGGCGCACGTTGGCCGGAACACCGTCCATATCCTTGCCGTCAATCCTGAGCGTGCCAGATGACACGGTTTCAAACCCGGCAATGGTGCGCAGCAACGTGGTCTTGCCGCACCCCGACGGACCCAAAAGCGAAAAGAACTCGCCCTCTCGGATCGTGGTCGAGATACCGCGCAGTGCGTGATAATCACCATAGTATTTCTGAATCTCTTCAAGCTCGATAATCGGCTTTTTCACAGGAAGCCTCCGGTATCTTTACCGCCCGATTTCGCGATGCCGCGACGGCGGAAATATTCGGCGATGGTTAACAGGGCAATCGACAGCACAACAAGGATCGTCCCCAGCGCCATGATGACGGGCACCGAGGCCGGAAACCGGAACTGCGAGAAGATATAGACCGGCAAGGTCGGCGGGGTGCCCGCAAGAAAGAAGGCGATGATGAACTCCTCCAGACTGATCGTGAAAGAGTTCAGCAAGGATGACACGATTCCGGGTGCCACCAGGGGCAGAATGATCAACCGAAACGTCGACATGCGCGATTCGCCAAGGTCGATGGCGGCCTCTTCCAGACTGCGGTCCAGGCTTTGGAAGGCAGAGTTCAGGATGGCGATGGTGAAGGGCGTACAGATCAGCACATGGCCCAGGATCACCGTAAAGATCGTCAGCGGCACCCCGAGCCCCAAAAGCACCACCAGCAGCGACACCGCCACGATGATTTCTGGCAGTACCAGGGGCAACATGATCAGCCCGACCAGACCGGCCTTGTAGGGGAAATCATAGCGGGTTGACGCCCGCGCGGCGAATATGCCCAGCGTGGTGGACAGCACGGCCGACGATACCGCGATGATCAGGCTGTTCTTGACCGCCTGATGCAATGTCGGTTCGTTTACCAACTGCGCAAACCACTTTGTGGTAAATCCCGTCAGCGGAAAGGCGATGATCGTTGCATTGTTGAACGCGAACAGCGGCAACAAGATGATCGGCGCATACAGAAAAATCAGATAGCCCAGCGCAT
>JAUSPL010000477.1 GCA_030656535.1 Gemmobacter sp. | reverse complement strand
ACTTGCGGCTTGGCGCCAGAACCAGCGCTTCACCTTTCAGCACAACCGTATCGCCCACTGCGCAGTGGGTTTCAAGGGTTACACGGCGGCGGGAATGATCGATCGCTGTGACTTTGACCTCGGCATAAACGGTGTCACCGGGGCGGACCGGCGCCATGAACTTCAGGCTTTGGCCAAGATAGACCGTGCCATGCCCGGGAAGCTGTTCGCCGATCACTGCTGAAATCAGTCCAGCCGTCAGCATTCCGTGTGCGATGCGGCCCTGAAAGATCGTGTCGCGGGCATAGTCGTCATCCAGGTGCACAGGATTGCGGTCGGTCGATACCTCGGCGAACAACTCGATGTCGCGGTCAGTGACGACCTTGCGCAGATGGCGGCTCATGCCGATTTCGATGTCTTCGATGCAGATCGTTCCGCGTGGCATATTGTCCAGCATCCTGCGAATCCCTACCCAAGCTATGCAGTGGGTATAGTCGATGCCGCAGCGCAGCGCAATATATGCGCGCAATATTTATGCATATATTGTGCAATTTGCGCAATAAAGTTTCCGCCCAAATTCCGGAATCAGCGTAGGTGCCCGATGGCAAAGGCCGGACCCAAGCCCTGATCGGCCAGCCACGCCTCCAGCAAATCCTTGTCCGGGTTCGCGGTGTCTGGCCCAAACGCGGCAGCCGCAAGGCCGCCCGTCACGAACACGGCGTCGATCCCTTCGCCTTGGGCACCCAATATGTCGGTTCCAGGCCCATCCCCAACCGCCAGAATCCGGTCGGATGACACGCCCTCGCGCAAGGCACCCAGCCGCCGCGCAGCCAGATCATAGATCGGCGGGTGCGGTTTGCCAAAGTACAAGGTTTGGCCGCCGATTTCTTCATAGAGCTGCGCCAGGGCCCCGGCACACCACAGGCGCCGGTCGCCAAAGTCCACTGCGATGTCCGGGTTGGCGCACAGCATCGGCAGCCCGGCCTCGCGCGCCAACATGAGCCGACCCCGGTAGTCTTCGGGCGCCTCGGTCAGGTCATCGAACAACCCGGTGCAGACGATCCCCTCGGCGCGGTCCAAAGGTACGCGTTCAATAACTGCCCCCTTCGGTATGTCCTGGGCCATCTCGGTGAAAAACGTCTCGTCCTTGTCCGGGCCCAGATGCCAGACCCGCTGCCCTACCGCGCCCGACATCAGGGCAAACTGCGCGGCGTCGCCTGAACTTACCACCTCGTCATAGCAATCGCGCGGCACGCCCAACCGGTCCAGCTGGCGCATGACGGCGGGTTTGGGTCTTGGCGCGTTGGTGACCAGCACGACAACCCCGCCAGTTGCCCGGACCGCCTGCAATGCTGCGACCGCCGCTGGGAACGGGGCCTTTCCGTTGTGCAGGCACCCCCAAAGATCGCAATACAACGCCTCGTAGCGTGCAGATACGTCGGACAGGCTGGTCAGGATACGGGTCATCGGTCGGTCCTTGGCTGGTCTGGGCGTTGACAACTTGCACAATCGGGGGGCCATGCACAACCGCAACAGAAACGGCATGGCACCATGAAAAAGGGGCGGCGAAACGCCACCCCTTCATCTTGGTCTTTTGTTTGGCGCGCGGTGTTGGCGCGCGTCAATGTCAAAGCTTCAGTGCAGGGATGATCTGCTTTTTGCGCGACAAGATGCCAGGCAGCACGACCGTATCGCCGGTGACTGTGCAGCCGAACGAGGCCTCGGCCATCTGTTTGACCAGATCGTTTGGCACCAGCAGGGTTGCTTCTTCCTTCAGGATGTCCACCACGAACAACAGGACCTGATCGGCACCATCTTCTTTCGCGACAGTTTCCATCGCGGCCATCAGGCTGGCCTTGCGGTCCAGCACAACCTTTGGCGCCGTGGTTTCCAGCACCGAGATGCGCAGTTCCTTGCCGGCGACGTTGTATTCCTTGCTGTCCATGCGCAGCAGTTCCGCGTCCGAGAATGCCGAAACGTCGGATTTCGCGGCAAACATCTCGGCGGCGAACGCGGTGATGTTGACGCGCAGATCGGCTGCCAGGGATTCGGCGATGGCACGGTCATGCGGTGTGGTCGTCGGGCTGCGGAATTCCAGCGTGTCGGACAAGATGCATGACAGCATGGCCCCTTTGATCGCCTTTGGGGCGTTCGCCATGTCGGTCCCGATCAGATCGTGCATGATCGTGGCGGTACAGGCCAGCGGGCGGATGGTGATATCGATCGGGTTTTTTGTCTTGAGGCCGCCGACCAGCATATGGTGGTCGATGATCGTGGTGATCTTGGCGTCATTGATGGACGGGGGCAATTCTGCAGGGTTGTTTGTGTCCACGATGACAACAGTATCGTTGGCAGAAACGTCCGCGATGATTTCGGGTTTTGCCAAGTCCCAGTATTTCAGCATGAAGGCGGCTTCGGTGTTGGGTTCGCCCAGCAAGACGGCCTTGGCAGGCACGCCCTTGATTTCGGACAGATACCAAGCCCAGATGATGGGCGAACCGGTCGAGTCGGTGTCGGGAGATTTGTGGCCAAATACGAGCGTGGTCATGCTAAAGCGCCTTCGATGCGTTGGTTTTGCGCGCTTATAGGGCGAATACGGTAGCTTGTCACCGTGCTTGGTCAAAATTTCTGCGCTGCAGCATTTTTGTGACCCGTCCGGTTCGGGTCCCTGCCGTGGTTATAGGCAGCGGCAAAAGACAGGACGCTTACGTGCATCCGCGCCGTTACAGGCTGGATCAGCACCCTCGCCCGGGGCACCCGTTTTGCGGGGCGGATTTCAGTTCTTCAGCGGATTGACGACAAACCCCTCGGCTTGCAGCAGCGCAAGCACACCTTCGTGCCCCGGCAGGTGAAGCGCGCCAAAGGCCGCCAGCACGTCGCCCTGTTCGGCTGCGGCCAACAGCACGGGCACCCAGGCCTTGTTGCGGGCGGTCATCAAGACGTCTTCTGTCAGCGCGAACTGTCGCGCGATCTCGGCCTCGCTCATGCCCGGCGCGCTGCGTGCCTGCATCAGGGTGAATTCCCAGATCAGCCGCGACTGCCCGGCGAAATAGGCGTTGGCGAGGGTTGCTGTCATATCCTCGGCGCGGTCGGCCAGATGCAGCGCCGCGCCGATCATGTCGATTTCCTCGGCCATGCTCAGCGTCCCGAAGATCGAGAACAGCGTATCGAACGGCTCCAGCGCGCGTACCGGCACCCCGCGTCTGGTGGCTGATGCGATCAGCATGTGATCCAACCCCTTTGCCCCGCGCTGAATGTCGGGCATGGCGCAGGGCGGCAGGTTCAGCATCATGGCCATATACCAGGGGCGGAACTTTGAAGCGAGAAACGCGGGCACTCCCCGCGCACGCATCGCGGCGATCACCGCTTGCCAATCGGCTTCGGGCAGGATTTCGGGCAGCGTGGGCCCATTGGTCAAGAACATGAAATCAGGCCGCTGCGCCAGTTCTGTCGCAAGCAGCCGTTCTTCGTCCGGTCCGGCTTCGACCAGAAGGACCGTGGCGGTATCCAGCAAGGGTTCAATTCGCGCTAGGGTGGCATCATGGCGACTGTCCGTGAAGTGGTAGGTGCCGACAAGATGGATCACCTGTTGGCCACGGGTCGCGCGCCACAGGTTGCCACGGGCAAAGGGTACGGCATCGGCCATCCGCGTAAGCTCGGCGCGTTCAGCCTGTGGCAAGGCAGCAATCAGGTCCCTGCCGTTGCAGCCCGCCATCGCTACACCGCCCAACGTCGCACCCGTCCAGATTACGACCGCCGCGGCGGCGATCGCCGTTGCGCCAATCAATCGCAGGTATCCGGATAGGGTCTGTTGGCGGCAAGACATTGGCGGCTCCTGTGCGTGTGGCGCGACCTTGGCATGTGTCGACTGCCCGGCCAACCCGATGCCGATATTTTCGAGCGAATTTACCCATGTGTCCCGGTTGACAGCGCGGGCCCACCTGACTACTTACCCGTTACTAGCACTCACCCAAGACGAGTGCTAAATTTTTAACCTGGAACCTAGGGAGTGTTCTCAGATGGCATTCAAACCGCTGCATGACCGTGTGCTGGTCCGTCGCATCGAAGGCGAAGAAAAGACCAAAGGCGGCCTGATCATCCCCGACACCGCAAAAGAAAAACCCGCTGAAGGCCTGATCGTTTCGGTCGGCGATGGCGCACGCAAGGACTCGGGCGAATTGATCGCACCGTCTGTCAAAGCTGGCGACCGCGTGTTGTTCGGCAAGTGGTCGGGCACCGAAGT
>JAUSPL010000472.1 GCA_030656535.1 Gemmobacter sp. | reverse complement strand
CGAATACATCTGCAAAATCTGGACATCAGAGCCAGAACGATTCATCCTAAACCCGATCCACCAGATGCCGGGACTGAACACCTAATCTGGCGTTTCATATATGTAGAGCCTGAAGCGAACAGCACGCCGGAGGCGTGCTGTTCTGGTAGGGTGCCGTCAGGGGCGAATTATGAATCAGATGCATCCTTTTCGACATCAGAAACCGCGTTCTGGTGAGGATTATGGTGCATTGTACATCACACCTTGGGATCAAGCGCCTAAGCCTCCAGTTCGGAGTCCCAATACAGATAGTCAAGCCAGCTTTCGTGCAAATGGTTGGGTGGAAATCGCCGCCCATGGTTGCGCATCTCTTCAGCAGACGGCGCACGCGGCGGACGCTGCAGCTTCAGCCCGGACGCCTTGAGAGACCGCGCCGCCTTGCGCAGATTGCAGGGACTGCAGGCCGCCACCACGTTTTCCCAACTGGTTATACCACCGCGCGACCTTGGCACGACATGGTCAAAGGTCAGATCATGCGGGCTGCCGCAATATTGACAGTGAAACTCGTCCCGCAAAAAAAGATTGAAGCGCGTGAATGCCACGCGCTTCTGGGGTTTTACAAAGTCTTTCAGCACCACAACCGAAGGAATGCGTATCTCGGCCCGTTGGCTTCGAACGATCTGGTCGTACTCGGCAACGATCTGCACCCTGTCCAGAAAGGCCGCCTTGACCGCCTCTTGCCAGGGCCACAGCGACAAAGGGTAATAGGACAAAGGACGGAAATCAGCGTTCAGCACCAATGCGGGGAAATGCTTCAACGCCGCAGGGTCGCGCACAAAACCCGTGCGGAATTCAGCCTCGGTGGGCCCAAGACTGGCCGCATTATTCATCATGCTGCACACCTCCATCGCCTCGTGTCCAAGGCAGGCAGGCCTGCCCGTTTTACACAACTATATCTGGCGCTTTGCGCCTGACAAGCCCCGCAATCTGCGAGGACTGACAAGATTTCGCTACCGCAGCAAAGTGACAGAGGCGTGACGGTCAGTACAATCTTTCGCGCAAAAATCCAAGCGCCGCCGACAGACCATCGGGCGCGATGCCATGCTCGGTGCCTTTCATGACATGGGCATAGACTTCGAACCCGGCGCTGACGAGCGCGTCACCAGCCAGCCCCATGTCGGCAAAGGGCACGACAGGATCGGCATCGCCGTGCAGCAACAAGACCGGCGGTTTGACCACGGCCTCGGCGGCCAGTGCTTCGGGGCGCAGCAAACGACCGGAAAAAGCCACGACCCCGGCAATGGCCCGCGCGCGGCGCGGCGCAATCTGCAAGCTTATCATCGAACCCTGACTGAACCCGACCAGTGCAAGCCTGTCGGGTGTCAGCCCCTCATGGGCCAGAACGTCATCCAGATACGCGTTCAGATCGTCAGATGCCGCCTGCAATCCCGCCGCGGCCTCTGCTTCGCTTGAACCATCCAGCCAGGGGATCGGGAACCACTGAAACCCGAACGGATTGCCGCTGCAACGTTCAGGCGCATCGGGCGCGTGGAATGCCGTATTGGGCAGATGCGGGGCCAGTGGATCGGCCAACCCCAGCAAATCGCCACCATCCGCACCGTAGCCATGCACGAAAACCACGACCGACGTTGCCTTGCCCGACCGTGCCGGACGGCTCTTTGCGTTCAATCTGCGTGTCATCTGATCCCCTCGCGTTCCTTGGCTACATGGTAATAGGCCCACAAAAGCCGCGCTGCAACCGCCCGCCAAGGGCTCCACTCTTCTGCCATCGTACGAAGCGCCCGTTCGGTTGGCCGCGCGTCCAAGCCAAACAACAGCCGCGCCGATTCTTGCAACGCCAAATCTGCGGGCGCGAACACATCCGCCCGCCCCAAGGAAAACATGGCATAGATCTCGGCGGTCCACCGCCCGATGCCCGGCACTGCGACCAGTTCCGCGACCACTGCTTCATCGGGCAGCAGGCGCAACCCGTCAAAGTCGATCCCTGCAGCTGCAAGCGCCTGCGCATAGCGCACTTTTTGCCGCGAAAGCCCGCAGGCCCGCAGGGCGTCATCACCCGCCCCCGCAACCCGGTCAGGGTCGGTCATGCCCGCAGCCTCCAATCGCGTCCAAATCGCATTGGCCGACGCCACACTGACCTGCTGGCTGACGATGGCGCCCAACAGATCGGAAAACCCCCCTGCCCGCCGCCGCAACGGCAAAGTGCCCGTCGCCGCCAGGGCCCTCGCAAATCGGGGGTCGCGCTGTGCAAGCCAGGCAGCGCCTTCGGCCACGCAGTCTGATGTCTCGATCACACGGCCAATCATGGGCACGCCCCGCCTTTATCGTCTGTTTCCACGCACCCCCACCAGCGACACCCGACCGCCAACCCGTACGGATTTCGCGCCCACAATGTCCCCCGATGCCACGCCCATGCCGGTCCCGCTGCCAACCGCCCCGGCGAAACGCCGACGCAATCTTTGACCCTGCGCGCGCACAGGCGCAAGGCGGGCAAGAGATGTTTGATCGCTTTGGGCAAAAGCCTAGGGTCATGCGTGACAGGCGACACCCGGCCCGCGACCGGATTAAGTGTCCCAAGACGAGATTGCCTTCGGAAGCCCGGTCCCACCTGCTCACAGGCGCCGCGTTCAGTCTTGGATCAGCGCCGTCTGCCGGACGACGACCTGACCACCATGTTGCAATACGCCGGCCTCTGGGCAACGCCACACGGCGCAAACACTGGCAGGCCTGACACATGATCGTCGGATCCCGGACCTGTGGCGCAGATCACCCGGCCGTGCGCGCGCGCAACTGGGCCAGGG
>JAUSPL010000471.1 GCA_030656535.1 Gemmobacter sp. | reverse complement strand
CATCGTCGATGCATCCTTTTCGGCATTGATCGACGCGATGGTCTGGAAACTGATCCGCGATGGCGTGGTTCCGGCGTGATGACCGACGTACATGTGCCGCGATGGGGCGGGCAAGCCCTGAAAGGGGCGCTGGCCTTGACCATCCTTGACGGCACGCCAAGCTATATGCGCATCGACACCGCCTTGTGTGTCGCGTTGGGTTCTTGTCTGAGTGAGTTGCGATGAGCGTTTCGGACTGTATCGATCTGGTGGAAAAGGGCGATCCTGACCGGTTTTTCGTGACCCGGGCTGCGACCGCGCAGGCGCAGGCCGTGCTGTTTCCGCTTTATGCGCTGAACATCGAGATCGCCCGCGCGGCCTGGGCCAGTGACCAGCCGTTGATTGCAGAAATGCGCCTTCAATGGTGGCGCGACGCGTTGGACGAAATCGCACAGGGCAAGACGGTGCGCGGCCATCCCGTATTGCTGGCGGTTGCGCCTGTCATCCGCGACCATGCGCTGCCCGTGACGCTGTTTGACGCCATGGCCGAGGCCCGCCGATGGGACATCTGGACCGAACCCTTTGACGACAGTGCGGCGCTGTTGACCCATCTGGATGCGACATCGGGCAATCTGAACTGGGCGGCCTGTCTGGCGCTTGGGGGGCCGGCCAAGGCAGAGCAGGCCATACGGGATTTTGCGCTGGCGGCCGGTCTTGCGGGGTGGTTTCGCGCAGTTCCGGCGTTGATCGGACGCGGGCGCGATCCTTTGCCTGGCGGGGCAGAGGCCGTGGCGGGGTTGGCGCAGACCGGACTTGACCGCCTGCGCCAAGCCAGGGCCGCACGCGCCAGCGTTCCGCGCGCCTGTACCCCGGCGCTGTTGGCGGGGTGGCAGGCGGGGGGCATCCTGGCACAGGCCGCAGCCGAGCCCGGTCGGGTCGAGGCGGGCGCATTGGGCACGTCGGAATTTGCCCGGCGTGGCGGACTTGTGTGGCGGGCGCTGACTGGTCTGTGGTGATCCGCAGATCGTTTCTGGGTGCGGGGTTCCAGCTTTTCGGGATCGGGCATCTCGGTCCAGACCATGCTCCATGCTCCGGGAAGGGTGTGATGGGCCGTTGTCGTTTGTGGACCTTGACGTTGTTTGTGGGTCTTGACGAGACAGGTGGTACAACCCGGACCCGGTACAGGCGAACGTGATCGCCATGCCGCCAGGGTCAGAGTGTTTTGGGCAATTTCGTCCGGCTTTGCTGGTCCGCAAGATCAAGAAGCGGTGAGAACCTACAGGCGATCAGAACCGATTTGGATCCCCCCGACCCAACGAAAGCGGGCAGACGCCGAGTATTTATGGATAGGCTCTGATCAAGTTGTCACGAATGCTGCGGCCAAGTCGGATTTCCCCGCTTGTCCCCGGTGCCACAGTGAAATCATCCTGTCACACACGGCGAGATGTGGTTGACACCTCCGTTTCGCATCACCAGATAGGTAAACCAAGGGGAAGGCCAAGCGTTGCCGGACAAGCCGGGACCAGTGTCCTCCTGCCAGAGCTAAGGAAACCGAATGAACGAACCACTCTCCCCCAGCTACCCGGTTCTGCCGCTGCGCGACATCGTGGTGTTTCCCCACATGATCGTTCCGCTGTTCGTCGGACGGGAAAAATCCGTGCGCGCGCTGGAAGAGGTCATGGCCGAAGACAAGCAGATTCTGCTGTCCAGCCAGATCGACCCCACCGTTGATGACCCATCGGCAGACGGGATTTACAAGGTTGGCGTTCTTGCCAACGTGTTGCAGCTGCTGAAACTGCCTGATGGCACCGTGAAGGTGTTGGTCGAAGGCAAGTCTCGCGTGCGCATCACGGATTTCGTGCATAACGACAGCTATTTCGAGGCCGAATGTGCCCGCCTGACAGAACTGCCGGGCGACCGTCCGTCGGTCGAGGCGCTGCTGCGCTCGGTTGGCGAAGAGTTTGAGCGCTACGCCAAGATCAAGAAAAACATCCCCGAAGAAGCCCTGTCCGCCGTTGCCGAGGCCCAGGAACCGGCGCGTCTTGCCGATCTGGTCGCCGGCCACCTTGGCGTGACCGTCGCGCAAAAACAGGCGCTGCTGGAAACGCTGGACATCGCGGAACGGCTGGAAAAGGTCTATGGCCACATGCAGGGCGAAATGTCCGTCCTGCAGGTTGAAAAGAAGATCAAGACCCGCGTGAAATCGCAGATGGAACGCACCCAGCGCGAATATTACCTGAATGAGCAGATGAAGGCCATTCAGCGCGAGCTTGGCGATGGCGAGGACGGCCAGAACGAGGTTGCGGAACTGGAAGACCGCGCCCGCAAGACCCAATTGTCGAAAGAGGCCCGCGAAAAGGTCGAAGCAGAGATCAAGAAGCTGAAATCCATGTCGCCGATGAGCGCCGAGGCGACCGTGGTGCGCAACTATCTTGACTGGATCCTGGGCGTGCCGTGGGGTGTCAAGTCCAAGGTGAAGAAAGACCTGTCCAAGGCCGAACAGGTGCTGGACGCCGATCATTACGGGCTTGAGAAGGTCAAGGAACGCATCGTCGAATATCTTGCGGTGCAGAACCGTTCGGCCAAGCTGCGCGGCCCGATCCTGTGCCTTGTCGGGCCTCCGGGTGTCGGCAAGACCAGTCTTGGCAAATCCGTGGCCAAGGCGACGGGGCGCGAATTCATCCGCATCAGCCTTGGTGGTGTGCGCGACGAGTCGGAAATCCGCGGTCACCGCCGGACCTATATCGGGTCGATGCCGGGCAAGATCATTCAGGCCATGAAAAAGGCCAAGACCACCAATCCGCTGATCTTGCTGGACGAAATCGACAAGATGGGCCAGGA
>JAUSPL010000462.1 GCA_030656535.1 Gemmobacter sp. | reverse complement strand
CAGGCCTGATGCGGTTTGCGCACCACCTCGGGGGCGCAGCGGTCGAACTGGTCCAGCAAGAACCGGTCCTCGTACCCGTCCACATCCGAATTGCCGAACAACCGCCACGTCAGCGAGATCATGTTGGCGCCCGGCAGCGCGGTCTCCATCGCGGCAAACAGGGTCGGCAGGCGGCCGTCGCCCAGTTTGATGTTGATGAATTCATCCACGTCCATGCAGATCGCCCAGCCAGCATTCTGAATCAACGGCTCGGATTCGGCGGCTTGCAAGGCGGCGTGCTGGGGTTTCAGTTCGCCGCCGGGCACCCAGGGGTTCACGCGGTGCTGCACGATGCCCTTGGCTTGCAGTAGGTCCAGCATGGTGTCGGTGCCATCGGTGCAGTCGTTGGTATAAACAAGGAAATCCTGCACCCCGATGGCGCGGTGATAGGCGATCCATTCCAGAATGAAGGGCCCCTCGTTCTTCATCGTGGTCACAATGGCCGTGCGGTCGCTTGTCTCGCGCTTGGCTTCGGACACCGGGGCGCGCACGGGTTTCCACCCCAGCGGCCCGGTCGCAAGCGCGATCAGGTCCGGGTGCTCGATCAGCGATGTCTTGGGTGCCAGTTCCGATGACGCCCGCGCAGGAACCCGCACCGCCATCGCGCGCCAGAATGGCACAACCACCCCCGGATCGGGCTTGGCATAGGACACCCGGATCAAGCGCCAGGTGTTGTCCAGCCCGGCCTTTGCGGGTGCCACACCCCAGCGGGCAATGCCGCGCCGGGCGTCGAACTGGCGGCAGATGTGGTCGCCGAAATGCGCGACCCGGCCCTGACGGACCCGCCACGGATAGATCCGCCGCCCGACCAGCAAGATCACTCCGCCACTTGCCGCCACACAGGCGTCAAATGCGTTCACCCCATCGGTCTCCACGCCGGTGTCTGTGCCCATCTTTCCGGCGGGCACCAGAAGATCCGTCACATCCAGCAACAGCACCGCCCGCGCATCCGCCAGAAACCACCACTTCAGCAGTTCCAGCATCAAGCCCTCGCCCAAGGGTGCACGCCAAGGGTCAGGGTCGGGCGGCGTCATCCGATCCTTGCCGGGGGCATCCGGGGCCATCCACGGGTGGTTTTCCGGCGCCATGTCGGGCTTGCCCAACGGGACGCCGGGGTCCACCACCACGATACGCACGCCCGACACTCCGCGCGCATCCAGCGCCGTTGACAGATCATGCACAAACGACGAGGCCTTGTCCCCCGGCGGCGCGCGGTCCACGATCACCGCAGCTTGCAGCCCATGGTGCGTCGCATGATAGGCCAGCCAATCGGCCACCGTGTCGGCGGGTTCTTCCAACCGGAAGGCAAGCGCCGTGTTCAACCCGGCAAACAGCGCACGTTCGTCCGGAATGGGGGTGATCCGTTCTACCCCCGAAACCAACGCCACGGGAAGTGGGTCCACCCCTTCGGTGACCAACAAGATGCCGCCGGACACTTCGCGCAGTTCTGTCAGCACTGCGACATCAGGCGCGGGCGCGGGGTCGAAATCAGCCCGGTCGGTGCCATTGGCAAAGAACGCCCGTACGGTGCCGCTTGCGTCGCGGACGGCCCCCAGAAGGGCCAGCCCGCCCACCAGCCGTACATCCATTGCCCGGCGCAGCACCTGAGCGCCAAAACCATGATCCACCGACATGCCCGTACCCCTTGCACCCGGGCTGTTCGGTCTGCCGCCGCCTTGCCCCAATCACGCGTTGCGTCCCGGATACCACATCATGCGGTCCGCGCAAACTGCCCCAAGGACCAGCCCCGGTTTTCGGTTGGCAAACTGCCCGAATTTGGCCAGAGTCGCCGGATAATAGGTTCGCAAAGAGCCGGGTATGGGGTGGGGCGCAGGATGGCACGGGAACGCGAGGTCGGCACGCTTTGGATTGGCGGGGCGCTTAGCTGGATGGAACAGCTTTGCCTGAAATCGTTCGTCGATCAGGGGCAAAAGATCACGTTGTTCGCCTATGACGACATCCCCAACGTCCCCGCAGGCGTGATCCGCCGCGATGGCCGCGAGATTTATGACACCGCAGATTTCATAAAATACGAAAAAAAGGACAGCTTTGCCCTGTTCGCGGATCTGTTCCGGCTGCACATGATCGCAAAATGCCCCGGAATGATCTGGGTCGATACCGATGTCTACTGTCATCGCCCGATGGATTATGACAGCGACTATGTCATGGGCTTTGAATTGCCGGGCGCGCAGCGGGTCAACAACGCCGTGCTGGGCCTGCCAGTTGACAGCGCAATCCTGCACGACATGCTGGCCTTTACGTCCGATCGCTTTGCGGTGCCCGGGTTCGTGAAACCCAAGTTGCAGGATGAATATCGGGCCGCGGCGGCGGCAGGCCATCCGGTGCATGTCAGCCAGCAGCCGTGGGGCGTCTGGGGGCCGATGATGGTCACCCATTTCGTCCACAAGCTTGGGCTGACCGACAAGGTGCAGCCGCTTGATGCGTTCTATCCGGTCACTTTTCCCGACCGTATCCGGTTCTTGCGCCGGGCTGGGGTGGTGCGGGACATGGTGACCAGGCATACGACCGCGCTGCATCTGTGGGCGTCGAACAAGCGCGAATTGGGCCTGCGCTACGCGGGATTGCCGCCCAAAGGGTCCTATCTGGACCAGCTTGTGCAAAAACATGGGGTGCGTCCCGAGGCTGCGCCCATCAAGGGCCGCGGAAAACGCGTGTTTGACGCCGGTCTGGTCGACGCGATCGATCTGCCCGAGGTCGCAAGCTTTGCAGACTTGGGCGGCAATGCACAAAGCTTGTGTCTGGCCGCGCACGCCCGGTGGGATTGCGACATCGTGCTGGTGGATATCGACCACCGGGGCGCATTCCCCCAAAGCGAAAGCGCCTGGGTGGCGGGATATCGCGAATTCCTGACCGAAAACGGCGTCGATCAGGGACGGATCAAGGTGGCGCGCAAGCCCGGTGACCTGAAAGCCTGGGACGTGATCGCCAATCTGTCGGGCTTCGGAGACGTAAACAAGATCAAGCACTTGGAGCCCGTCCTTCAAACCTGTCTTCACTCTGACAGCCGGATGATTCTGGACATTCGAAAAGGCTCGGGCAGCTATCCGTTCCTCAAACCCTTTGGCGATCTGGAATCTTTGTCCACACGCGACGACGGCGGGGTGGAAATTACCCGCGCGCGGCTGCGGCCCAAACCGCCTGCGATGGCATCCTCGGACCCGGAATGGTCAAAACTTGCGCGGCAACTGGCAGGACCCAAGGGCTTCTATACCGACAACGGGGCGCATTCCTTCCTCTATATCCCGCGCAGTGACAGGGTGTTGGTCGTCAGCTTTGACAACCTCGACATCGCAATGACCAAGCGCGAGGACCGCCGGCCCTGGGGTTTCGCCTTCATAGAAAAGCAAGGCTGGTCGATGCTGGGGGTGATGGCGGGCGGCTGGACCTGGTATCGTGACGCATGGGTGGCGGCAGAGTTCGACCGTTTGGCCGCGACCGGGTTCTTTGCCCGCTTTGACCGCGTCGTGTTCTATGGCGCGTCGATGGGCGGATACGCGGCGGCCGCGTTTTCAGCGGCCTGTCCGGGGGCGGATGTGGTGGCGATCTCGCCGCAATCGACGTTGGACAAATCTGTTGTGCCTTGGGAAACCCGTTACAAGGTGGCGTGGGACAAGGACTTTTCCGGAAAGTATGGCGACGCGGCAGCGGCTTCGGCCTCGGCCCGACAGGTGACCATTCTCTATGACCCCTATGAACCCTTGGACGCGGGCCATGCCGACCGCTTTACCGCCCCCAACGCGGTAAAGCTGCGGACACCGCTGATGGGCCACCGGCTGGGGTCTTCCCTGCACCAGATGGGAATACTGAACCCGATCATCCTGGGGGCGCTGGACGGCAGTCTGACAGAGCTGTCGTTTTATCGCAGCTTGCGCGCGCGAAAGACCTTTCCGCGCTATCAGCGCGAGCTGTTCAAACGCGCCATCGACCACAACCACCCCGCCCTTGCCCGCCAGATGGGGCGCTGGGTTCTGGCACGCGGCGAAAACCGCGCGATCCGGCTGGAAATGCAGGGGCTGTAACCCGGTCACACAGGGTTGTGCCCCCCTGCTGGCTCGGGGGGCGGTGCGCAAGGCACGCCCCCTTGCGACCGCTTACCCGATCGGTCCGGGACGCATTATTGACCGCAATGGCGTATGACCACCCCTGGTCCAATGTGGTTCGCGGCGCAGCCCCGCGTCACACATCCACATCTTCGACAAACCGGGCGTTTTCCTGAATGTACTGGTAACGCAGTTCCGGCTTTTTGCCCATCAAGCGTTCGACCAGATCGCCGGTTTCTCCGGGGATCTCGTCGTCAATCGACACCCGGATAAGCTTGCGCGTTTTCGGGTTCATGGTGGTGTCTTTCAGATCCTTGGCGTCCATCTCGCCCAAACCCTTGAAGCGGCTGACGTCGATCTTTCCCTTGCCGCCCAGACCTTTGGCAAACCACTCATCCTTTTCCACCTCGTCGATACAATAGACCCTGCGTGCGCCCTGGGTCAGACGAAACAGCGGCGGGCAGGCAAGGTACAGGTGGCCTTTGTCGATCATCGGGCGCATCTGGGTGAAAAAGAACGTCATCAGCAGGCTGGCGATAAGGGCGCCAACGACGTCGGCGTCGGTCATGATGATGATCTT
>JAUSPL010000461.1 GCA_030656535.1 Gemmobacter sp. | reverse complement strand
TCACCTGATGGTGCAACCTGGCGTGGCGCGTGCATTCATGGCTGACCCTTTGGCGGCTGATACAGGGTTTCTGTCCCGGTTCCTGATCTTTGAACCGCCCAGCACCATTGGCACGCGACTGCAATCGCTGGCACGGCGCGAGGAAAGGGCATTGTCGGGATTCGCTACACGGCAGCGCGAAATTCTTGAAACACCTATGCCGATGGATCTGGAAACGCGGGAGTTGCAGCCGCGTTTGCTCAACCTGTCCAGCGACGCACGGGCGCTGCTGGTGGGCTTTTCCGATGCAATCGAGGCCGCGCAAGCCACCAGTGGCGACCTTGCCCATGTCACGGGCTATGCCAGCAAGGCGGCGGAACAGGCGGCGCGCATCGCGGGTGTGCTGACCCTCTGGCACGACCTTCAACCGCCGCAAAGCTGTGATTTCGTAAGCGGCGTAATGGTATATGCGCGCGGCTGGATTGGCAGCGAGACGGTCTCGGAAGAAGGTGAGCAAGTCGGAAAGTGCCTGTGCCTCGGCAGTATGGTCATGGCCCCAGAACGCGCGAAACTCACCGTCGAACCAGACACCATGCAGGTATTCCAGGCCGCCTTCGAAATGCGGATCGCCTTCGATGTCATAGAAGATGTCCACGGGCTGCGGTTTGGGAAGCAGATCAAATCCCTTGCCCGGCTCCGGCGGACGCAGTTCAAACGCCGGTTCGCCGGTCTTGCGGGCGTGCTGCAACCGGGCTTGCGTGGTCAGGCGCAGCCGGGTGTTTTCCGCCATGCCACGAACCGGATGATCGAGGTTGGCCAGAGCTTCCATCGTGGCGATGCCCGCCGCTTCCAGCTTCTTCACCTGTCCGCGGCTGATATTGGCCACGTTGAACAGACTGTCCTCTGACTGCCAGACGCTCTCACAATGATCGGCCCAACGGCACAGACCGCAGTCGGCACAGGGAATGGGCCGTGTTGGTGTCGGGTTGGCCACGAACCCTTCCAGCCGTGCCCGCGCCATTCTGGCGTAGGCCGAATAGTCAGCAATCCTCAGTGTCGCACGAGTGCCATCGCCCAGTTCAACATGGGCGAACTCGGGCGCGACACCCTGAATTTCAGCCAGCAGGTCGGAATAAAGCACCAGTTGCAGCACGTGTTTCGGATGCGGACGGCGCTTCAGCTTGGTGTCGGCCACTTCATAGCTGAAAGCGCCAAGGGCGGAGGGGCGGTCCACTCGTTCCAGAAAATCCGACCACCCGCCCCAGTTGCCCAACAGGAACGCCCCCTGAAACACGACCTCCGGTCCTGCAGCGAGTGCTGCGCGGGTTGTGGCGGCGTTCTGCACCAGGTCGCCCCGCGCTATCTCCATGATACCGCGCCCTGCGGCGCCCAGCCGTGCCAAATGCGCCGCCTCGTGGGCATCGCCCTGCTTTTGCAGTAGGGCGGCATCCTCACTATCCTCGCGCGGATCCGGCCCCTGTCCTCTCAAACGGGACAGATCCAATGTGGTTGCATGGGCGCAGCCCATGAACCGCATCAGGTCGGTCGCCGAGAAGAGGATTTGGCCGCCAACGTCCCGCATGGTTGCTCCGAATGATCCGAACGCAACCCGCAAGGGAATCGCCTCGACAGATTACAGGATCATCAATAGCTTACATGGGTGTCAATCTCTGACAGGCTTACGACATGTCAAAAGAAGAACGACCTAAGAATTAGCCGCGAATGATCTGCAGACTTTTCGGCGAAACGAGCGACGCCCGTTTCCCAGGCCCGACCATCCTTACCGAAAAACCACGGGCGATGAACTCTGCCACTTCATCGAGCGTTTTTACATATACAGCGTTCTTCGCGTGGTGCTTTTCTCCTCCAAACTTCGGATCCCCGAGGCAATAGCCTTTCGTTGTTAGATCCGGTTCTTCTACGCTGCCATCTCTTGGTGAAACCCGCTGGATGCTTGTGACTTTTCCCGACAAATGAAGTCTCCCTTGCATTACTTCGGACGACTTGGTTAGCTGGCCTACGATTTATCATCCTGTGGGCCTGTCGAAGCCCCGGAGCAACTCGAATCTCTTGCTACTGACTACACTCGGGAATCGCCTCGACAGGCCGCATCAGCACCAATAGCTTGCATGGGTGTCAATCTCTGACACGCTTTAGCATCAAGGTAAGTTCATGTCGTTTTCCAAAGCGCAGGACTTGATCAGGCTCGCGAGGCTGGCGGCATCTCGTCGAAGTGGGATCAGCCTGGATGAAATCTGCGAAGAGTTCGGCATTTCGCACCGGACAGCGCAGCGCATGACTGATGCGCTGGAGACCACCTTCATGAACGTAGAAGCGGAAGATGGCGATGACCGTCGCCGACGATGGCGGGTAGCGGACCCAATGCTTGACCGGCTGCAACCCCGGCAAGAGACTGCCGTCGAAGCGTTGGAGATCGCTGGCCGATCAGCGCAGACAGATGGTCGCTTGCGCCACGCTTCTGCCCTTGCCGATATGCGCGACGGTCTCCTTTCGCGTCTTGCACCAAAGGACGCCGCGCGAACCGAAACCGATGCAGAAGCCGTCCTGACCGCGATGGGGTCCGTGACCAGACCCGGCCCGAGGGTTAATCTCGCACCGAAAGTCCTCGATGCGGTGATCGAGGCCTTGCGCGGTCCCTTCCGTTTGCAACTGCGCTACGGCGACCCCGACGCCCCAGAGCGGGTCATCGAACCGCACGGCCTGCTCCTCGGGCACCGCAGCTATCTTGTCGCGCGGCAACCGTCACGGGGTGACACGATCCTGAACTTCCGCATGGATCGGATCCATACTGCGGAAGCTTTGGACGAAAGCTTCGCCTTCACGCCCGGATTTTCGCTGGAGGATTATGCAGCGCAGGCCTTTGGCGTGTACCAGGATCCTGCGCAGTACGGCGAGGTGATCTGGCGCTTTGCGCCCGAGGTCGCTGTGCGTGCCGCCGAGTTCCGCTTTCATCCCACGCAAGCTCTGGAACTTCAGGATGATGGCAGCCTGATCGTGAGGTTCCACGCGGCGGGGTGGCTCGAGATGGCGTGGCATCTCTACCAATGGGGAAACAAGGTCGAGGTTGTCGCCCCGGAGGGCCTTCGATCCTTGGTCGAAGGCTACCAAAGATCAGATTTTGATGGGCTGCCGTGATCGGCTTTCAGAAAAGGAATTGAACGATGAAGGATGGTCTCGACCATGTTGCCCTGAAGACCAAGCAACGCGCCATCCGTGCGGGTTTTCCCGAAACAATGGGATTGCGGGCCCATCGCGCCATCAGTTGGATCGGCCGCGCCGAAGCTTGCGGCGACGATGATGACGCCCGTTTCATCTTTCTCTGGATTGCCTTCAATGCGGCCTATGCCGACGAGCGCGAGTTTCAGACGGTAGCCCCCGGTGAACGTGCTGCTTTCGTCGACTACTTCACCAAATTGGTGGCTTTGGATGGGGGGCGGCGCATCTACAATGCGCTGTGGCAGCGGTTTTCTGGGCCTGTGCGGATGCTCATGGAAAATCGCTATGTCTTTAACCCGTTCTGGCAGCATCACAATGGGATCGACGGGTTCGAGGATTGGGAAGATCGCTTCAAAATCTCAGCCCGCACCTTTGCTCAAGCGTTCCAGGCCGGTGACACAGCCAAGGTGTTGAGTTTCGTGTTCGACCGGCTCTATGTCCTGCGCAATCAGTTGGTCCACGGTGGCTCGACCTGGAACAGCGGTGTGAACCGGGCACAGGTCCGCGACGGCGCTGCGATCCTCAGCTTTTTGATGCCCGTCTTTGTCGACCTGATGATGGACGACCCGACCAAGGACTGGGGCAAGCCCTTCTATCCTGTTGTCGCTTAGGCACGTTCATACCAGAACCATCAAAGTCGGCGGGAGGCGTCAGCCACCAATAGCGTTTCCAGTGCCGATCATTCGCTGGTCGATTTCCGGTTCGTCCCACTTCCCAGCAGCCGTCATCCACCGTTCGACCTCAGCCTGCAGTCCCGGCTCGTTGACGTTGCCCCCAACTTTTATCCAGGGTGAGCGAGACTCCGGGTTTGAGTTTTGCCCATTTGGGCGGGTTGGGCAACGGGGGCTGGCGCGGAGCTTTGCGGATTGCGCAGCGTCAGGCCCCGTTGCGGGGTGAAGGTCTGGGCGAACGCGGCGGGCGTCTGCCAGCCGAGGCGGGAGTGGGGGCGTTCGGTGTTATAGTCCGTGCGCCAGGCGGCCAGCGTGATGCGGGCGTGGTGCAAAGATGGGAACAAGGTCTCGTTCAACAACTCATCGCGCAGGCGGCCGTTGAAGCTCTCAATAAAGGCATTCTGGGTCGGCTTGCCGGGCGCGATGCTGAGCCATTGAGGCACCATTGGTTCGAGCCCAATGGCGAAGGCCAGTCAAACTTGCGGTCATCCACAAACTTCAGGATCGCGTTCGAGGTGAACTCGGTCCCATTATCGCTGACCACCGTCTGAGGTTTGCCACGGGTGTCGAACAGCGTCGCCAACTCCCTTGCCACCCTTGCGCCGGACAGGGACGTTTCAGCGATCAGGGCCAGGCATTCGCGGGTGCAGTCATCGACCACGGTCATGATCCGGAACCGGCGGCCATCGGTCAGCTGATCAGATACAAAGTCGAGTGACCAACGCTGGTTCGGCATCAGCGGCAGCACCATCGGCGCCCGTGTTCCTATGGCACGTTTGCGCCCCCCACGACGGCGCACATGCAACTTTTCTTCGCGATAGATGCGGAACAGCCGCTTGTGATTGACCTCATGGCCCTCACGCCGCAGAAACACATGCAGCCGACGGTAGCCGAACCGGCGTCGAACCCTGGCCAAGTCTTTCAGCCGCTCGCGTAGCACGGGATCGTCCTGGCGGACCACCTCATAGCGCATGGTCATCCGGCAACAGCCGATCACCCGGCACGCCCGCCGTTCGCTCATCTCATGTCCCTCCACAAGATGCGCGACCGCTTGCCGCTTCGCGGCGGGCGTCACCACTTTTGTCCCAAGAGATCCTTCAAGGCAGCATTATCGAGCATCGCATCAGCCAGCAGCCGTTTCAGGCGCGCGTTCTCGTCCTCCAAACCCTTTAGCCGCTTCGCCTCGCTGACATCCATGCCGCCATACTTGGCCTTCCACTTGTAAACGGTCGCGTCGCTCACGCCATGCTTGCGGCACAGATCGGCGACGGAAACCCCGGCCTCGTGCTCTTTCAGAATGCCGATGATCTGATCTTCGGTGAACCTGCTGCGCTTCATCTCTGGTCCTTTCGGTTGGGCCAGAGTCTATCTCAAACTGGATTAGCGGCAGGGGGCAACGTCA